>JBDKRC010000015.1:0-11703 GCA_039683575.1 Armatimonadia bacterium
CATCTGCCTGAAGGACCAGGACCCCCGCGAGGTCAGCAGTCCTCCCAGCGGCCTCTTTGAGCTACAGGACGCAGAAACCGGCCAGCGCCGCCTGATCAACCTGACACCCCGCCTCGCCGAGCAAATGCGGTTCAACGCCATGCAGCGCAACGCACAGCTAAAACAGGAACTGGCGCGCCACAAGGCGGACCTGGTCGAACTAGAGGCAGGCCAATCTCCGGCGGAACCGTTAGCAGCCTTCTTCCAGAAACGGTCGCGCCGCCGATGAGTACCCTCGCGTATCGCTCAACCTCAAGGTCGCGTAGTGCGGGCGTCTCGCCCGCTGCCGTCCCTGGGTGCGCGGGGTCCCAACCCGCTGACGTTCGCACGTTCGCCATAGGTGCCGAAAAATGGGGACTGACCCCATCTTCGCAACCTTCCCGAACGCCTTCCGCCAAGCGCCATGCGAAAATGGGGTCTGTCCCCGTTTTCCTCGCCCTCCTGCTGCTGACGAGCCACGCCTTCGCCGCCGCCACCATCAACTCGGCCATAGACAAGCCGCAGGTCACGGTCGGCGAGCCCTTCACCTACACCGTCACCCTGGTGCTCCCCCGTGGTGCCACAGCCAAGCTGCCCGGCGAGACCGTGAAGCTCAAGCTCCTCGAAGTCCGCGACTACAAGCCGCAGCAGGCCCCACAGGCCGACGGCTCGGTGCAACATACCCTTCAGTACACGCTCGTCAGCTTCGACACAGGCACCCAGGGCGTCAAAGACTTCAAAGTACCCGTGCGCATGGCCGACGGCACTTCCGAAACGTGGCTGGCCCCGCCGGTCGAGATCAAAGTCGCGAGCGTCCTGCCCCCACAGGGCAAAGTCGAGCCCAAGGGCTTCTACGGCCCGATAACGCTCAAAGCCTGGTGGGCAGACTGGCTGCTGCCGGTACTGATCGCACTGGCAATCCTCGCTGTGGCTGCCATGGTAATCTGGCGCCTCCGCAAGCGCCGCCCGGCGGCCACCGTAGACGCTGCGCCTGAAGTCATCCTCGCCCCTGACCAGGCCGCTCTGCGCGCTTTGGAGCGGCTCCGCGAAGACGATCCCATCGCGGCGGGTGACTTCCTGGGCTTCTACCTGCGCCTCGATGAGACCCTCCGCGCCTGGCTGCAGGCCCGCTTTGACGTTCCGGCGATGGAACGCACCACGATGGGCATCATGTACCTGCTCCGTGTCCGCCGCGACACCGACGAATGGCGCGCGGAGTATCTCGACCTACTCAAGGCCGCCAATCGCGTCAAGTACGCCAAGCTCCTGCCAACCGACGGCGAGGCCCATGACCACCTTGACCAGGCCCAGGCAGTAATCGAGCAAGCGGTCGCAATTGCCACGATCCCGCCCGCTGTTCCCGGGAGCGCGGGCATCCCTGCCCGCTCGGATGACCGGGGTGAGGCCAAATGACCTTCGCCAACCCCTACGCTTTCCTGTTGCTCATACTCCTGCTGCCGATGATCTGGTGGCTCGTACGCAACTCCCGCGAAGCCACCGCCGTCGCCGGCTACCCTGACCTGCGCCTGCTCGGCCCGCGCCGCGCCAATCTGCGCCTCTTCCTGGCGCGCTACTGGCCGTGGCTGCGCCTGCCTGCCCTGGTCCTGCTCATCGTGGCCCTCGCCCGCCCGCAGGTCTCGGCCGGGGTCAAGGAGACCAGTGGGTCCGGCATAGACATCATGCTGGCACTGGATATCTCGGGCAGTATGCAGGCCGAGGACTTCAAGCCCAAGAACCGCTTCACGGTGGCCCGCGAGGTCCTGCGGGAGTTCATCAGCCAGGCCGGAGCCAACCGCCTCGGCCTCGTGGTCTTCGCGGGTCAGGCCTTCACGCAAAGCCCCCTCGCCGCTGACCACACTATCGTGTCCCAGCTTCTGGAGAGCGTCGAGATGGGGATGCTGCAAGATGGCACGGCCATCGGCATGGCCATCGCCACTGCTTCCAGCCGGCTGCAGGCCTCCAAGGCCCGCAGCAAGGTCATCATCCTGCTGACTGACGGGGTGAACAACCGGGGAGAGATTGACCCTCCAACCGCCGCGGAAGCCGCTGCGGCCATGGGGATCAAGATCTATGCCATCGGGGTAGGCAAGCAGGGCGGGGCGCCGATCCCCATCCCCGACCCGATGTTCGGCAAGCGTTACCTGCGCGACGCCGCGGGCAATCTGGTCATGACCAAGCTCGACGAGGACATGCTCAAGAAGATCGCCTCGCTCACCGGCGGGCAGTACTTCCGTGCCACCGACGCGACGACCCTTCGGCAGATATATACCCACATCGACAAGATGGAGAAGTCCGAATTCACGGCCAAACGGGAGCAGAAGTTCAACGAGCTCTTCCCCCGCTATCTGTGGCCCGGCCTGATCATTCTGATGGTACAATTCCTTCTAGGGGTAACCTGGCTGCGCAGAGCCCCGTAGCGTTGCGCAGTTGCCAATGCCGTCCCTGATACCTGGTTCCTGACACCCTGAAACCTGCCTTCCATGACTAGTTACTTCCGTTGGAACAATCCTGAACTCCTGATCTGGCTCTGGCTGGCGCCTGTGGTGCTGCTTCTTGGCTGGAGGGCCATCCGCCTGCGCATCGCCGCCGCCCGCCGGTTCTGTCCGGAACTCGGTGACGAGCGGTTGTCTTTGCGCCCACTATGGGAGCGTCTCTACATCAAGACCATCGTGATCGCACTGGCCCTGCTGCTGCTGGTCATTGCTCTAGCCCGTCCGCAGGTGGGTCTGCATCGCGAGCGCGCCCAGCGCAAGGGCGCGGACATCATCATCGTGGTGGACACCAGCCTGAGCATGCAGGCCCAGGACATGCAGCCCAACCGCCTCGAGGCCGCCAAGCTGGCCGCCGCCAACCTTGTAAACCGCCTGCCTAATGACCGCTTCGGGATCGTGGTCTTCTCGGGCGACGCGCACCTCTACTGCCCGATCACGGTTGATCACGACGCAGTTCAGATGTTCATCGACTCTCTGACGACGCAATCTTCGCCCCAGCCCGGCACTGCACTATCGGAAGCCATGAAGGCTGCAGGCTCGGCCCTTGCCAACAGTGAAAGCAAGCACCGTGCCATCGTTCTGCTGAGCGATGGCGAGGACCATGTTTCCGACACCCTTGAGGTGGCTGGGAAGGTTGTGCGCGAGACTGCCGCGCGGGTGGAGGTACTGGGCTTCGGAAGCCTCGAAGGCGAGCCGATCCCGGTGATAGACGAGGGCGGCAACGTCCAGGGCTTCAAGCAGGACGAGAAAGGCCAGCAGGTGCTCTCCAAGCTGGGTGAGGACGAACTGCGAAAGCTGGCCACCATCGGCAAGGGTATGTACTACCGGGCCATGGACCGCGGCGCGGCCGACCAGTTGGCCTCGCGCCTCGAAGCCATGGAGGGTTCGCAGGTGGGGACGATGCTCTACACGGACTATGGCGAGAGGTTCCAGTGGCCGCTGACCATCGCGCTCGTGCTGCTGGCGCTGGAGTGGCTGCTGCCGGAGCGTGGAAGGAGCCGGAAGAATGCGTAGTCCGCTCTATCTACGGCGTGTCATCGCACTCATGCTTGCTCTGCCATTGCTCTGGGGCTTCACCTTCCCGGGCAGTGTGCAGCGCACCTGGCGGCAGGCGGACCGCGCCTTCAACCGCAAGCAATACGCTGAGGCCGAGAAGCTCTATGAAAAGGCGCGGACCGAACACCCGCAGGAATGGCGGTTGTTGTATAATACGGCCGTAGCCCAGGCGGGCAACAAGAGCTTCGACAAGGCCATTGAGAACCTGCAGAAGGTGGCGGCGAACGGACCGCAGGAGTTGCGGGAGGCCGCGGAGTTCAATACCGGGAACTGCTATCTCGCCCAGCAGAAGCCCAAAGAGGCCATCGAGCACTATAAGCGGGCCCTGTATCTCAAGCCCGACGACGTGAACGCCAAGTGGAACCTGGAGTTGGCCAAGCGCCAACAACAGCAGCAGCAGAAGCAACAGCAACAACAGCAGAAACAGCAACAGAAACAGAAGCCCAAGCCTGACAAGCAGCAACAGAAGCCGCAACCGCAGCAGAAGAAGATGGACAAGGAACAGGCCCAGCGCCTGCTGCAGTCGCTCAGCCAGGCCGACAAGGACCTGCAGAAGAAGCTCTCCAAATACCGCAACCAGCCCACCAGCGACAATCGTCCAGCCCGGGACTGGTAAAAGCACCCGCCGATGCAGACACGCCACTTTCTCCAGATCGCGACAATGACCCTGGTTTGCCTGCTGGGGGCCGCCATGGCGGCCTCCGCGCAGGTGAGCGTCAGCGCGAGTGTCAGTCAGGACACAATCGGCCGCGGGGACATGCTCGAACTGACGGTGCGCATCAGCGGCGCCCGTGTCGGCGATGACAACGCGCCGGCCGTGCCCAACATGCAGGGCTTCGAGGTTGTCTCAACCTCTACCAGCCAATCCGTCTCGATCATCAATGGACAGGTAGCCAGCCAGAGCAGCTTCATCTACATGCTGATGCCCAAGCGGTCCGGCAAGCTGCAGATCCCCCCCATCGCCGTGACCGTGCGAGGCAGACGCTATGCAACCCAGCCGATCTCGGTAACCGTAACGGGCTCCGGATCGAGCACCCGCAACCAGCCACTCCTGCCCCAGTCTGCTCAGAACCCCTTCGCCCCCGGCCCGCTGAGCCAGGCAGACGCCGGTAAGGCGGTCATCGTCCGGCAGTCGGTTGACCACAAGACCGCGTACGTCGGCCAACAGATCACGTACACTTTCTCCTTCATGCAGTCCGAACAGCTTTACAGCGAGGTTGAGTACGCCCAGGCAAGCACGTCCGGGTTTGTGGTCGAGGACCTGCCCAACCCACCGCAGTCGATGCAGACCGTCAACAACCGCCCCTACAACGTCCAGCGGCGCATGAAAGCCCTCTTCCCCACCGCGCCCGGCAAGTACACCATTGGCAAGGCCTCCGTCACCGTGACCACAGACCCTCTGATCGGCGCGGAGGAACTGGTGGCCGATCCGATCACCATAACGGTGCTGCCCCTGCCCGCCGCAAACCGGCCCGCTGACTTCACGGGAGCCGTGGGCTCGTTCCAGGCGTTGGTGAGCGTCGACGGCGGGGTCGTTAGAGCCGGCGAAACACTCAACTGCCGCGTCGAGATACGCGGCACCGGCAACATCAAGTCACTCGGTGCCCCGCAATTGAACGCTCCGGCCTCGGTACGGGTATACAAGGCCGGGGAGAAGCGCAACGCGGTTCCCGGCGGCGTGGGCACGTCAAGCAGCACCCTCGGCGGCGTGGCCACCTTCACCTACCTCCTGCTTCCTCGCGAGGCCGGCTCCTTGACGATCCCCTCGGTGCGCTACCCGTACTTCGACCCAGAGCAGGGCGTGTACCGCTACGCCGAGAGCAAGCCCCTGGCCATCACGGTCACTCCTGGCACGGGCGGAACGACGACAGCGCCAGTTCTGCCCACTGATGACCTGCGGCCTGTGAAAGCCAATCCCGGTCACCCGACGCCTACGCCTGTTACCCGCAGGCTGTGGTTCTGGCTTCTGCAGGCCATTCCGCTGGCCCTGGTGCTGGTGGCCGGCTGGCGCCGTTGGGAAGAGCATCGCGTCATAGTAGCGCCCGATCTCGCACGGTCCGGAAGTGCGCTCGGGTTGGCGCGGCGGCGGTTTGACCTGGCCACCAGATCACTCGACACCGGTGGCACCGATGCCCTGTATTCCGAGGTAAATGCCGCCCTCGCCGACTACATAGCCGACCGCACTGGTGCGCCTCCGGCTGGGCTCACCGCAGACACAGCAAAGGAGTTGCTGCTCCAGCACGGTGCGGACCCGGCCCTCGCAGATAAGGCTTACGGGTTACTGAGCCGCTCGGCGGCAGGACGCTTCGCGCCCGGCGGAGCGGAAGCGGGGAATGCGCTGGCGCTGGTCCGGGAAGCCCGGGAACTGGTCGATGCGCTGCAAAGGCAGGTGAGACCGCGTGACGAAGAGTAGAATTGCGGTCGCCCTGGCCGCCATCACCCTGGTAGGGGCTGTGCTACTACCTGGCCTGTGCTTCAGTCAGACCCCGTTCGCGAATGGCAATACGTACTTCCAGCGCGGAGAGTACCCCCAGGCGCAGCAACAGTACCTGGCCCAGCTTCAGCGCGGGCCGGTGACAGCGCCGCTCCTGTACAACCTCGGCAACACCTGCCTCCGCCTGCAGCAACTCGGCTGGGCGATTCTGTACTATGAGCGGGCGCTGCTCGCCACGCCGCGGGATGCCGACCTGCGGGCGAATCTGGCCCTGGCCATCGCCAGCCGCCAGGCTCCGCCAAGCACTGAGGCACCTGGATGGACGCAGGTAGTCCTGCGCGGCATCCTCGACCGCTTCTCGCTCAATGAGCTGGCCGGCGCCGCCTCGCTGATGTACTTCGCGGCGTGCGCCATGCTGCTATGGCGACTGCGCAGCCGCAATTTCCGGCGGCGCTACATGTGGGTATTGGGAATTGTCAGTCTGCTGGCGGTACTGCTGATCTTCCTCGGAGCCACGAAAGCCCACCTCGACCACAATCCCCGTCGGGCGGTCGTGGTAACAAGCGGCAACCTCATGAGCGGGCCGGGCGACAGTTTTCAGGCCGTCCGAAAGGTATACGAGGGGGAGATGGCGCAGATAACGGGGCATCAGGGAGTGTGGCGTGAAGTGCGGCTCGAGACGGGGACCGTGGGGTGGCTGTCACAGGGGGCTGTCGAGACGGTGGTCGCGCCTCAAGCCGGCAGAGAGGCCGGGCATTAGCCGGTCCAGGACTACCGCAACGTAATGCGTCGTTGGGGCGGGCGGCCCGTGAGACCCTTCGTGGCCTCGGCCCCACCTCACGGCGGGAGGGCCCTCGTTGACTGGCGAACGGCTTCGGCCATACTACTTTATTGCTGCCGGTGTAATCCTCCAGGGCCTATCGCCCGTCCTGACCAAGCTCCTGCTGAACGCCTCCCTCGCACCTGCCACCATCGTCGCAGTACGCTACCTGATCGCCGTGTTGGTGCTGCTGCCGTTTGGCTGGCGCCACCGCAATCCCACTGAGCATCTGCCGCCGCGACAGCGTGACTGGGTGGCCCTCTTCCTCGTCGGCGCCCTCGGCTCCGGCATCGCTTCGCTGCTCTTCGCGCAGGCCATCTTCCTCACCTCGGCTGGCGTAGCAACCGCCCTATCCAAGACCGCCCCCATCTTCGTGGCCTTCTTCGCCTACTTCACGCTCCGCGAGCGTGTCACCGCTTCACGCCTGGCCCTCGTGGGGCTGATGGTGGCCGCGGATGTGCTTATCGGTGCCGGTGAGATGAGCGTGGGGCCCAGGGCCATGTCTCTACGCCTTACGGGCGACGGCCTCGCGCTTGGCGCGGGGATGCTGAGGGCCTTTGCGGAGATACTGAGCAAGGCTTCGCTGCGACGCTTCTACCCGTCCACGGTCGCAATGTGGCGGTTTGGCGTCGGCTTCCTGGTCACGGGCGTGATTGCACTCGGCGGCAAAGATCTACATGCGGTACTGCGGCTCAGCCTGGAGAACTGGGGCATCATGCTCGCTCTCGGGCTGCTGTGCACAAGTCTTTCCATGTCGCTGTACTATCGTGGCCTGCGAGACATTCCGGCGCATGTAGGGGTTACCCTGCGCCTTTTGAGCGCGGTGGTGACTGTCGGCGCCTCGTGGTTGTGGATTGGGGAGAAGCTCAATGGCCTGCATCTGGCGGGCATCGCCGTGCTCATGGCGGGGGCGTACCTGATCGTGGTGCGCACCACCAGGCAGCCCGCGCTGAGCCCGGTGCTCGAGGCGGTACGGCCGCCGCAACCATGGTCTCCCACCCGCACCCTCAAAGGCCGTGTGGCTCTCATGGTGGCCCTGATGATCGCCTTTTCGGTCTCAGCGACCACCGTGCTATCAGTGCGCCATGCCACCCAGGTGCTGCGGCACCAGATCCAGAACAACGGCGCGATGTTGGCCAGCAACATTCTCCAGCTGCAGGCCTTGGGCGCTGACCAGTCCCTCTTCCGTCAGTATCTCCACCGGCTCATGAATCTGCGCATTACCACCAGTGGTGAGGCGCAGACGGAGGGCCCCGGGCAGCATCCCCTGGGCATTATGTACCTCATCGTTCAGGGGAAGTACGACGAAGTCCAAGCGTCAGCCATCGACCCCGACTTCATTGTCACCGATCGCGACGGGAACGTGCTACCGCCTCGTGGTATGCCTGCGGCGAGACGCATTTTGGAGATGGAGCAAGATGGAGAACTGCGCCGCCACGACGTATATCCGCTGGTGGCACCCCTGATTGGCGAGGACGGGAAGATCGGGACTGTGCGCATGGGCAGCAAGCGCAGCGTTATCTGGCACGACGTCCGAGCCATCACGCTTAGGAACTTGAGCCTGGCGGTGCTGCTGATCACGCTGGGGGTGTTCGTTTCCTACTACCTGACCGACTATCTGGCTCGACCGCTGGAGCGCCTGAGCAGCATGGTGCGCCGGATCTCGAACGGTGAGCTCAACGTGCCGGTGGTGGCTCTCGGCGGGACGGAAATCGAGAGCCTTGGCGCCTCGGTGGCCCGGATGGCCGAGGAATTGCGTCAGGGCCAGATGCTGCGGCAGTCACTCTCGCGGTGCATCTGCCCGTCCGGAGACACCGATGAACCCCTGGGCGCGGTGTGCCTGCTGGCCCGGCTGGGCGGCAGTACCAGAAAGGCGCAGGTGACGCAGTTCGATGCGCTCCTCGAAGCCGTAGCGCGCAATGAGGGCAGCGTCGGGGGGTTCGCTCCGGGATATGTGCTGGCCACTTTCGGCGGCGCCGAGCCGGAGCAGGATGACGTGCTGCGCGCGGTGGTGGCAGCGTTGGAATGGCGGGCCGTGTGGCGGGATGAGCCAGACCGCGCCCAGCCGCCGGCGGCGCTGATAGGGCTGCGCGAAGAACCGGTGGCCGGTGGCGTGCGCCTCGAGGAAATGGCCGCCCAACTGCTCGTCGCACCTGAGACGGATGGCATGCCGATATACCTGAGCGCCGACGCGGCCGCGGCGGTCGCGGTGCATCTGGATACCCAGTCGCTCGAGGGATCAACGCTGCGCCTGGTGACAGAGCCAGAGGGCGAACTGGCGGCCGAGGACCTCGGCGAAACCTAAGGCATCCCGGCAACGGCAGGCGCAGGCCGCCTGCTCTGCCGCCAGGCTACAGTCTATAGGGGAGTGCGCCATGAGCATTCGCTGCCAACTATTGGTCGTGAGCCTGCTGGTGGGGCTGGGAGTGGGGCACTGCGCCGACAGTGGCTGGCTCAACGTGCAGGACCTCGGGGCCTCCGGGTCGGAGTTCCAGACAAAGGCGAGCGTGACTGCCGGGTCAAGGGATGTAACGGTGGACGACGTTGGGGACTTCAGGGTGGGCCAGGGAGTCGCAATCGCCGGAGCCAACCCGCACTTCGAGCGACCGAGCTTGTGGGGGCCGGGAACCCAGTACATCGCCAAATCCGGTCTGCCCACCAAGTACATCGAGCTGCGCGGCTGGGACAACAACGGCAAAAGCTCCACGGTCTACATCATCGACTTCGACCGCAAAACCCCCACCTCATTTCGCTGGAGTGACGACATAGGCCGCACCTGGCAGCCAGCCCAGCAGGTGACTGGCGACTGGCAGACACTGCGGGGGACGCTGCAGGTCAAGGTTCTCCCCTACGAGTGGGAGAAGGGCTGGACGTTCACCTTCAGCGCCAAAGACTACCTCATCACCACCATTGAGAAGATTGAGGGCAAGACGTTGACCGTGCGCGATCCGGCGACCGCGACCACCGCCACCGCGCTGGTGAAGCACACCGATACGCAGGCCCTGCAGGCTGCCATTGACAGGGCGCTCAAGGAGAAGAGGAACCTCTTCCTCCCCGCCGGGCGCTATCGCCTCACGAGCGGGCTCCGCGTCGAGAACCCGACCGGCATCACCATCGAGGGCGCCAATGCCGGAACCACGATGCTCGATATCAGCGAGGGCACCGGATGCTGCGTGCAGTTCCGCGGCGGCACGGAGGGGACGGTACGCAACCTCAGCATGGTCGGCAGCGCGGGGTTTGCCGAGCGCGACCAGTGTGGGACCATCCGCATGCAGGGCATCGGCTACATCTGGGGCCAGGACCTGCACACCACCTTCGCGACCGGTGTCGTCGGCACCGAACGCGTGCTGGTCGAAAATGTCCACGCAACCCGCATGTCGCTGGAGGCCTTCTGGTCCGGCGGCCCCGGCCGCGTGGGCACCAAAGAGCCGCCGCCACAATACACCCGCGCGCTCAACTACATCCGCTGCTCTGCGATCGACTGCGGTCGCAACGGCTTCAACAACAACGATTACGCCGAGAACACCAGCATCCAGTACTGCCGCATCGTGGACGTGGGCGGTTGCGCGTGGGAGGGGGCGTCGCGGTTTGTGAAAATCGTGGGCAACTACGTCCGCAACGCCGGGACGGTCGCCGTCGGCAATATGAGCAACCGCTCCCCCGAGGTCGAGCAGCTTGGTTCGGCCCAGCACATAATCGAGGACAATGTCTTCGAAAGCAACGTCCCCTACGGAGGCTGCGCGATCCGTGCAGCGCACGGTGCGACGCAGGTAATCATCCGCAACAACCTCTTCATCAACTTCAATTCCTCGGCCATCGAGGTCTGGGGTCAGGGCGATGAGCGCCATCTCGGGAGCGGCATGGTCACTGTTGCCGGCAATATCATGGATATGACATGCCTCGATCCCACCCCCAAGCAGCGCTGGGCCATCTACGCCAGCACTCCCGAGACCGTGATCGCGGATAACCAGATCTATGTGCGCGGGGCCGTGGACCCGCTGGTGACCGGGATCAAACTGATCGAGGGCCCGTCCGACCTGACAGTCCACGACAACCTGCTACGCAACCTGGGGCAGGGGCTGACGGTGGAGCGGGCAACGGCGCGAGTCGGCGAGGTGGTGGACGACCGCAGCTTCATCCAGAGCTCCGGCACGGTATCGCAGGAACGGCGTCAGTCACACCGGTTCCAGGGCTGGAAGATCGTCTGGACAGCCGGAGGCAAGCCGCTCGGCGTGTCCACTATCGCCGAATTCGATCCGGAAAAGCGGGTATTTCGTCTGACA
The DNA here is from genome assembly GCA_039683575.1 of Armatimonadia bacterium. Classification (GTDB taxonomy): domain Bacteria; phylum Armatimonadota; class Zipacnadia; order Zipacnadales; family UBA11051; genus JAJFUB01. The sequence continues at coordinate 11,104 of JBDKRC010000015.1, forward strand.
GAGCCGAAGGCCATGAAGCCCGGCGATACCTTCGAAATCCAGCCTCCGTACGGCACGAACTGGAACCTCCATCACAATACCTTCGCCGGATGCCAGATTCCGGTAGTGCTGGATGGCTACGGAAGCGCGACGTGCGCCTTCGACGACAACATACTGAGCCGTGAGGCAGCGACCGGCGTGAAGAGCGCAGTCGAGGTAAAGGGGCTGTTCGGCCTGAATGGCAACGTCTTCAGCGGCTTCGACGAGCCGGAAACGGTCGCAGTGATGCTCCATCCCGACCGGTTCGGCCAGCCCCTGCCGCTGCTAATGCGGGGGAACACGTACGAAGCCTGTACTGCTGCGGTGGGCGAGGCAACGCCGGGCCTGGCGAAAGCGGTAAGACAGCAGTAGTGCTGTAGGGCGGGGGCTCGTACCCCGCCGGCCGTTATCCATGACTAACCACGCGTAGGGGCGGACCGTACCCCTACCCATTGCACACATCTATGTTCTTTGCAATCATGACGCCTAGGACGATGTTGTGCAGTCTCTCCAGGCCAGCCCAGAGCACTTTGATACCGGGTTCGCCGTCGCCTTTGCGGCCCAGGAACCCGCCTAACTTGC
>JBDKRC010000016.1:0-8387 GCA_039683575.1 Armatimonadia bacterium
GTCGTCCAGGGCCGCCCGCTCTGCCATGTCGAGGGGGTCGCCCTCGTAGCCGCGCCAGAACAGGTCGCACAGGGCCTCCACGAAGGTGACGCGCTGCTGGTGGGTGGCAAAGGTCTTCACGCCGCCACCTCCGGCATCAGGTCCGCCATGGCGTCGACCGCATCAGCCGGCAGTTCGGGCCAGTAGGTCGCCGCGATGTGCGCGCAGATGCCCTGGTAGAGCTGGCGGAAGGCCGCCTCGTCCATGCAGTCAAAGGCCAGCGACTCCGCCACCTTCACGGTCAGGGATCCGAGCCCGGGGATGGTGATCTCCTGCTCCTCGCAGCAGATTCCGGCCTCGCGCTGCAGGCGCTTGATCGCGGCGTGGGCGTCCAGCCCGGCAAAGGCGTCGACGTTCTCCACCACCAGTTGGCCGAGGGCGTGCACCAGGCGGTGGAACTTCGCGCTGCGGGCCTGCTCCACGATGACGCGGTATTCCCGGCCCTTGGCCACCCGCTTCTGGCGCAGGATCGCGCGGTCGATATCAGAGGAGGCAACCAGGGCGGGCACCAGCTCGCCAGTCTCTGGGTCCATCAGCACCCGGCAGGTCATGTAGGCGGGACGAGTCTTGCGCTTGCTCATGCCGGCACCTCCCGAAGGGTCACGAACACCCGGCCCCCGGGCGTGGTCTGGTCGCTGATCTGTGGCTTCTCCAAGCGGATCCGGCTGTCGTCGATGCCGAGGGCCTGGGCGATGCCATCCCGGCCTGCCTTGAAGCTGGCGATCAGGTTGTCATCGTCGCGGCCGCGGCGGGTGGGCGGCACGAAGACCAGGGACATGGACAGCGCGCCCTCCCCCACCGTGAGGCATTCGGCCCGGGTGACCAGGTAGCAGGCGGCGCGATAGGCCTTTGCCTTGCGGCTGCGCACCGCCCAGTGGACCCGGGCATTGGGCGAGAGCTCACGGGGCGGCCACGGCATCTCAAGCATGATCATTCGTCGCTCCCGATCCAGATCAGGATGACGATGGCCACAACCACAGCCACCCACGGCAGCCAGATGGGGATGCTGTTCATGCCGCCACCTCCAGCTTCTCGAGGTCGACGAAGGCGCGATCCTGCACCGAGATCTGGACGCGGGTCGCCTGGATGGCGGCCTCGCCCAGCTGGGTGAGGATGTACTGCACCGGGCGCGGCCCGGGGGCGCCATGGGTGTGGCGGAAGCCGCGGAACTCGATCAGCTTGGCGTTGCGCAGGGCGATCACCATGGCGGCGGCGGTCCTGTAGTGCGGGATGCCGAGGGCGGCCTGCAGCTCGGTGGCGGTGTGGGCCTCAGTGCGCAGGGCGCAGAGGATCTCGTAGCGCTGGCGGGTCATCACGAAGAGGCTCACTCCGGCAGCCTCCCGACGCGGCGCAGGGTCGCCTGGAAGCTGTCGTGCGCCATCTGCTCGCGCGCCAGCACGTCAGCGATGCGCTGATCGACGCGCGCCTCGATGCTCTTGCGGCGGCGCTCTGCCAGACGGTACAGGCCACACCACATGACGATGAACCAGCACAGCAGGCCGAGGACGAAAAGCGGGCTCATCAGGCACGCCCCTGGTGCTGCAGCAGCACGACGTTGCCCATGACTTCGCTGGCCTCATGCACCAGCCGCGGCGCACTCTTGGCGCCCTCCAGCAGGACCATCTTGGCGCGCTGGGGGTCCCCGATCAGCTTCGGATGCGGAGCCGGCAGCTTGCGGCTCTGGCAATCCGCCTCGATCAGGCCGATCAGGCGCGGCTGCCAGTCGGACACGCCGCCCTGCAGGGCATACCCCTGGTAGCGCTTGTTGAACTCGTTGGCGCGAAACTCCAGGTCCTTCTCGGTCGGCGTGCTGCACAGGTCAACCCAGCCGCCCATGTCCTCGATCACGCGGTGGATCACCGGGTCGTCGAAGGTCACGGACTCGTACTGGCCCACCTGCCGAATGGCGCGGTCCACCAGCGACCAGGCACGCATGGCGCGGGTCTGCTTGCTGCCGTCGATGTGGCGCACGAAGTCGGCCGGCTTCGGCATGAACTGGCCGGCGTCCGGATCCAGGGCGTGGTGGTTGGCGGCGCGCTGCAGGTCAGGCAGGTCGTAGGCCGTCAGGGCGCCGAAGTAGATTTCCAGCAGCTCCGGGCTGGCGCGCTTGCCGTACATCTCGAACAGGCCGGTCATGGTGGCGTAGAACGCCGGGCGGTCATGCTCAGTCATGGGGTCCTCCAGGGTGTCCGGCCCGTTCCAGGGCCAGTTGCATCACGGCGCGGTTGTGGTCGGCCAGGGTGGCCGGCTGCCTCACGGGGCTGGCGGTCTTGTTCACCCAGTCCGCCTCGAATCCACCCCAGCCGCGCTCGACGCAGCGGGTCAGGGCCTGGTCGAGCGTCAGGCAGGCCTTGGCCGCTTCGCGCTTGATGCCAGCCAGTGCGATCTCGGTGAGCGGCCCCAGGCGCTTGGCCTTGCGAACCTGCAGGTACGCCGCGGCGACGTTCTCCGGCACCCCCATGCCGACCAGGTCGGGCACCCGGATGGCAGCCGGCTTGGCCGGCGCTGTATCTGCGTCAGCAGATACCTCTGGTGTCTGGTGTTTGGTGTCTGGTGTATGGAGAGCTTTCGTCTGGGTTTCCGAAACCGAACCCAGCGAAAACCCACTGGGTTTCTCGTCGGTTTCGTTTTGCTTTTTCGGACGACCGCCCTTCTTGCCGTTTTCCTTGGCGGCATTGATGCGGCCGGCAGCCTTCTCGATCTCCCGGTCGGCGCGGTTGTGGTGCCACTCGCCGTCGATCAGGACGAAGAACTCGCCAAGCACGGCATCGACGGCGGCCTTCTCGTCGCGGGTGCGAGCCCTGGCCAGCCGGTGCACCTGGTCGGCCTGGATCGGCTTCTCGGTGGCGTAGTAGCGGTCGAGCAGCAGCGTGTAGGCGCCGTGCTCGATCATGGTCAGGTGGGCGGTGTCGCGCGCGTAGTCGCCGATGTGGCGCTCCCAGTAGTTCATGCGGCCACCCACAGCAGGACGGGGTGGGCGTGGGTGCGCGGGCTGCGGGCCTTGCGGTAGGTCTCGGTGCTGCGGATCAGGCCGCGCTTCACGGCGAGCCGGGGGAACGCGCCCCAGGCCTTGTGCGTGGCGGGCTGGGGCAGGCCGCGGGTGACGGCGAAGGCGCGGAAGTCCTCGATGGCGAAGGGCTCGGCGCGCTTGATGGCGACATACTGCTGCAGGTATTCCAGGGCCTGCTGCTGCCAGTCCTGCCCCGCGTGCTCGAGCGCCAGATCCTGGCCCTGCTCTTTGAGTTCTTGTCCGTTCATCGTGGACCCCTGATGCTGCCCGCCGCGTCCTGCGGCTCTGACCGGGCGCTTCATGCGCTCTCGGTTCCTAATAGGTGAGGCGGCGCGTATTCCCCATACCGGGCCGCCTCGTGGGTGAACTGCTGCAGGCTCGCTATTCCTGCTGGCCGCCTACCTGACATCGGGCCTCGCGGCGCCTTGTCATCCGCCCGGCGATGGCGGATTGGGTGGAAGAAGGCCCGCGCCCCCGCGGGAGCCTTGCCGGGGAACGTGTGCCCGGGTCGGCTGCTTCCTTCCTCACACGAAAGGAGCCTGTTGCGGTTGCGACCCGCACAGAGCGCCGGGATTAACGGCCGGGATGGGGCGTTCTAGAACCGTTGCCCATCGCCTGCGCCGACTGACCGGCTTCGTACCTGCCAGGCCCCTTGCGTGTGAGTGCTGTCTTTCCAGCCGTCAGGCCCTTTGTGCCGGGCCATGGCTGTCTGCTCAGTTGGCGGGAGAAACACGCACGACAGGCCGGCCAGCGTCGACCGGCATCGCCTTGATGCGCTCCAGCGCGCGGATGGCGTCAGCCAGCTGCTTGGAGGCCTGCTCGACCACGGTCGCCATGCGGTCAGCCTCTTCGGCCTTGCTGACCGGAATGGCGTCATAGCCGATCTCGCCAGCCAGCCACTGGAACGGGCCGTGGTGGCCGGCGTCCTTGGCGGCGCGCAGGATGAACATCACCTGGGAGAGGGAGAGCTTCTCGTTGCGGCCCGGGTTGAGGCTGTCGAGCAGCAGGCGGGAGGCAGCGTCGATGGTCTTGTCCTGCCACAGCATCTGGCCGACCTTCTTGGAGCCGCCCAGGGCCTGCACGGCAGCCTTCAGGGCGTCCAGCTCGTCTTCGAAAAAGGGCATCTCGCTTTGCATTCCCGGCCTCTCCGAGATTGTCGGAAGCGTTCGGAACCGCTTCCGTAGACCATAAAAAAGCCGGACCGGAGCCCGGCAACACAGGGGTTCAGGCAGCGATGGGCTGCGGCATGCCATCGGTCTCGTTCGGGTAGAGGTCAGGGCGCAGCTGGTGCGGCGTGACCTTGAAGTCAACCGCCTTGGCGATCTGGATCACGTAGTCGGCCGAGACCAGGCCGTCATTGCGCTGCAGCCAGTTGCCGATGTGCTGACGCTCAATCTTGCGAGGACCAGCCTCGGTGGCTTTTGCCGCCAGACGAGAAGGACTCCCGGCGATGTCGATCGCTCGCTGCAGGGGAGACTTTCGGGTGGTGGGCTTCGTCGGTTTCATGCGGACCTCCTATGTCCGCATATAGCAACAGGTGTTGCTATCCGTGTCAACCCATGTTGCTAGCCCGTAACAGCAACAAATGTTTCCATCTGACGAACGGTATTTGAGTGATGCAAATGGCTCTTGGAAAGCGTCTAGAGGAAGCCCGGAAGGCTCGGGGAATGACCCAGCAGCAGCTGGCGGACGCTGCGGGCATGCCGCCGGACTCTGGTCGTCAGACGATCCAGATCATCGAGTCGCGAGATAGCAAGCGGACCCAATACGCCTGGGCGCTGGCCAAGGCCCTGCGGGTTCAACTGGAGTGGCTACTTACCGGAGAGGGGGAACGGGACGAGCAGCCAGGCCCTGCCCTGCCTGACACCGAGGGCGACGATCCGCCCTATGCCAGGGGCGGGAGCTCGCTGATCCAGCCGGCAGCGGTGTGGGATGACGACACTCCGGTCGATGACGACGAGGTCGAGGTCCCCTTCTACAAGGAGGTGGAGTTCGCCGCCGGCTCTGGCGCCATGCACGGCCTCGAGATCAACGGCCGGCGCGTGCGGTACGGGCGCTCAAGCCTGAGGGCAGCCGGTGTCGACCCCCACAATGCCGCCTGCGGCAAAGCTAGCGGCAACTCCATGGAGCCACTGATCCAGGATGGCAGCCTGGTAGGCATTGACCGGGGGAAGACTCAGATCGTGGATGGCGAGATATACGCGCTGGACCATGACGGCATGCTGAGGGTGAAATACGTCTACCGGCTGCCTGGGGGCGGCCTTCGCCTGCGTAGCTTCAACCACGAGGAGCACCCCGACGAGATGTACTCCGGGGATGAGGCCCAGCGGATCAAGATTCTTGGATGGGTGTGGACCTGGTCCCCGCCGATACGCAAATGGAGAGGAAGATGAAAGCTACATATTTCGCAGTGGCCATGAGCCTTATAGGGGCTCCCTGCCTGGCTGTTGAGGGCATTGCAGTCGTACAGGGTACTGGCGAGCGAATCCAAGTAAAACAGGACGGAACCTGGGCGCTAATAGAGGGGCCTGCAGCGCAGTCGGAATCTGTCCCCGAGCTTACAGCTTTGCCGAGGACGCCAGATGAAGCGCTGAAGATCACAGAAACCAATCTTGAGCTCCGCCACATCGATTACCGCGATACCGTCACCTTTAATATGGGCTATCAAAACAAGTCCGCCAAGAAAATCGTCGGCATTGTGACTAACGTTAGCTTTGCAAATGCCTTTGGCAAGGTGGTTCACTCTCAGGACTTCAGGGATGAAACGGTTGTTGAGCCTGGCCAGACCCTGAAGCCCGATGGCTATTGGACCTTTAAGAACAATCCCTTCATCGCTGACGAAATCTATGATCGCATGTGGCAGGGCGTGAAGAATGGCACCATCAAAACAACTACCAAGATCGTGAAGATTGTCTTTGACGACGGCTCAAGCCTAGAGCCGAAGCGCCCCAAAAAGAGCAAGTAAGCATCTAAGCCCGACCAGATAGCCCGCCCCGAGCGGGCTTTTTTGTGCCTGCCACTACCCCATACTCGCCATTCGTCGCCAAAAGAAACGTTCGTTGCTTTTTGGAGGCAACGCCTGTTGACGCAACATAGCAACAGGTGTTGCAATGCTTCCGTACCCAGTAAGCACGGAAGTCAACATGAACCCGACCCGCGACCAGATCGACCAGCTCCGCCGGCAGGCCAATGAGCTGGCGATGTCTGACTCCAAGCTGCAGCGCGCTTGGGCCGCCGACCTCTTCAACAAGGCCGCCGACCTGGAAGCCCAGCTGACCGGCGTCCGCCCGGTTTCGATGACGGCCCACGTCTCCGCCTACCGCGACCACCAGCAGGCCGAAGCCCGCGCCCGCGTCCTGGCTGCTGCCGAGCCCCGCCTGGCTGCTGCGCACCGCGACATCGAGCGCATGGGTCTGGGCCGCATCTCCTACTCCGCCTCCAACTGAGGGAACAGCCATGAGCAACATCGTCGTCACCATCGCCGTCTACGAGCACATCGAGTTCGGCTACAAGACCATCTTCCAGCGGGAGGTCTCTGAGGCCGTGGAGTCCGAGGGCAAGCATGTCCGCGTGTCCGAGTGGATGACCGTCGCCATTCCCGCGCTGCCCAGCGACCCGGTCGCCGCCAAGGTCGCCGCGCTGGACAGCAAGGCCGCCAAGCTGCGTGCCGAGCTGGTCTCGCTGCGCAATGCCCGCGCCAAGCTGCGCCCCGCCAACGACGACCTGGACGAAGCCGCCCGCGCCTACACGGCCGGCGCCGACGACATCGACCCCGAGACCCTGCAGGGCGCTGCTGACTTCGCCCGCGAAGCCGCCGCCGAAGATCGGCTGCTTGGGGGTGCCGCGTGATCGAGCTCTACAGCGCTATCCCGATGCACTGGCCGGCATTCCTGGTCTCCGGTGCCATCGGCCTGATCGCCCTCTACATCGACGACCGGAGGGCTGCCTGATGAACGTGCGCCTGATGGTCATCGAGTGGAACGCCCAGGGCGAGCAAGTGCGCCGCGAGACCATGCGGATCCGCGCCCACAAGGAACCCGTGCTGCCTGAGAGCCGCTTTGAACGAGTGCAGGACGGCGTGTGGCAGGAGCAGCGCCGCGGCAAGGCCTGCCTGACGCTGTCCACCTGGACGGCGACGGAGGCCGCCAATGGAAGCTGATGAGTTCGCCCAGCAGCAGCTGGAGCAGCAGGAATACGAGCAGTTGATGGCCGAGCTGGCCGAATCCCGGGAGAACGAAGATGAAAGTGTACCAGTCGATTAACGCCGTGATGCGCGACCTCGCCGCCGAGGGCATCAGCAAAAGCCGGAAGAATACCCAGCAGAACTACCAGTTCCGCGGCATCGACGATGTCTATAACGCGCTGTCCAGTGTCCTGTCCCGCCACGGGCTGGTGATGCTGCCCCGCGTCCTGTCCCGCCACGTCGAGGAGCGCGCCAGCAAGAACGGCGGCGTCCTGTTCTATGTCTCCGTGGACATGGAGTTCGATCTGGTTGCCGCCGAAGACGGCAGCAAACACACGATCCGCACCGCTGGCGAGGCCATGGACAGCGGCGACAAGGCCACCAACAAAGCCATGAGCGCCGCCTACAAGTATGCCGCCATGCAGGCTTTCTGCATCCCGACCGAAGGCGACAACGACGCCGACGCCACGACGCACGATGTCGCGCCCCGCAAGAAGGAGGACGGCAGCCGAGCCCCGGCCGACTGGATGAGCAAGATCAAGACGACCATCCGCAGCGCCGAGAACCTGCACAAGCTGTCCGAGATCCGCGCCTACATCAACGAGCGCGGCCTGTGCTCCGAGCAGCGCCAGGAACTGGCCGCCATCTGCGACGAGATCGAAAAAACCCTGGAAGTGGAGGCTCTGTGATGCGAGGCGTGAACAAGGTGATCCTGGTGGGGACGGTCGGCCGCGAGCCGGAAGTGCGCTACCTCCCGAGCGGCAATGCCATCTGCAACCTGTCGATGGCGACCTCCGAGACCTGGAAGGACAAGAACACTGGCAAGGTCGAGGAGCAGACCGAATGGCACCGTGTGGTGTTCATCGGGAAGCTGGCCGAGATCGTTGGCGAGTTCGTGAAGAAGGGCGCGAAGCTGTACGTCGAGGGCTCCCTGCACACCCGCAAGTGGCAGGACAAGCAGACCGGCCAGGACCGCTACAGCACCGAGATCAAGGCGAGCGCCATGCAGATGTTGGACAGCCGCGGTGAAGGCCAGCCGCGCCAGTCGAGCCGCGATGACGCAGCGCTGGCGGCGGATAACGAGTTCGATTCCGAGATTCCGTTCTAGGAGCTAGCCGTGACCCAGGAGCAGATCAACCAGATAGCTCATGCCGT
>JBDKRC010000017.1:0-8228 GCA_039683575.1 Armatimonadia bacterium
GGGCCAAGCAAGACGCGACCGGCGCGTACGTGACCAAGTGGGTCGACAACCCCGGCGAAGTGCTGCCGGCGGCGACCGTCAACTTCGGCGACACCTGGCAGGTGCGGGCCCGGGCCTTCGATGGCACCGATTACAGCGTGTGGAAGGCCCACAAGACCGTCAAGATCGTACGGATGGTCTCTGCCATCAGCCCCGCTGCCGGTGCGGTCAACGTGCCCGTAACGAGCCCGATTGACATCACGTTCCGCTGGGCCGTGGATCAGCTCTCGGTCAACAAGAAGCTGCGAGTGTACCGCGGGACCACCCTGGTGAGCGGCTCAGCGAAATGGCTGATCGCGAACCAGAAGGTTCGTTTCACTCCCACGAAGGCACTGCTGCCCAACACCGCGTACCAGGTTCGTCTGGCCAGTGGCATACTGTGCACGAGCGGCCGGGTGCTGGGCTGGGCGGAAGAGTACAACTTCCAGACGGCAGGAGCGGCGGGGGCGGGAGCGGTCACCGTGGCTGCGGCGCCGACTGCGACGGGCGCTCAGCTCACCGTCAATCTCAGTTCGGCGGCGACCGTGCGGACGATCATCTGCAACATCGCCGGACGGGTTGTGGCTGAGCTGCCCGAGCAGAACCTGCCATCTGGTGTGAGCAGCCTGCTGTGGAACGGGAAGTCCGCGACCGGGAGCAAGGTCCCCGCAGGCAGCTACCTGGTGAAGGTCATGGCGCGAGGCGAAGGGGGCACGCAGACGTGTGCGATCACGCCCCTGGCCCTGCGACGGTAGTACCTGCCTGCTCTCCTGAGACGACACGACGCCTGGAGCCGACTGGCTCCGGGCGTCGTTGTTTGTGCCGCCCGCGCGGGGGGCTTGGCGCTGTGCGAGAGCCGAGTCCTCAACCGGAACTATTCCTATGGTTTTAGTAGTCTTACTACTGGGTATATAACATCACTATACACAGACATGGGCGCGGGGCTAGATGATGAACCCAGAGGTCGGAATCGCACCGGAGACACGGCAACGTCTGCAGGTACGCATCGAAGGTACCGTGCAGGGCGTGGGCTTTCGGCCCTTTATCTACCGCCTGGCCGCCGAGCGCAGGCTTTTGGGGTGGGTTAACAACGATCTGCAGGGCGTGACCATCGAGGTCGAGGGGCCCCGGGAGCGCCTGGATAGCTTCCTGCTCGGCATTGAGACCGAAAAGCCGGAACTGGCTGCCATCCATAGCCTGGAGTCCCTGTACCTCGACCCGGTCGGGTACGAGAGCTTCGAAATTCGCAAGAGCGACGCGAACAAGGGCTCGGCGGCGGCTTTTATCCTGCCGGACATCGCCACCTGTGAGGACTGCCTGCGGGAGGTATTCGACCCGCAGGACCGCCGGTATCTGTATCCCTTCACCAACTGCACAAACTGCGGCCCGCGTTTCAGCATCATCCGGGGGCTGCCATACGACCGCCCGTTGACCACGATGGGCGGTTTTGTCATGTGTGACAGGTGCCGCGAGGAGTATGAGGACCCGCGGGATCGCCGCTTCCATGCGCAACCCAATGCCTGCCCCGCCTGCGGGCCGCAATTGGCGCTGTGGGATGCGCAGGGCCGCATACTGGCGGAACACGAGGCTGCCCTGCAGGAGGCCATCGCGGCGATCAGACAGGGGGGCATCGTGGGGATGAAGGGGCTTGGCGGCTTCCACCTCGTCGCCGACGCACGCAGTGAGGCGGTAGTGAGGCTGCTGCGAGAGCGCAAGCACCGGGAGCAGAAGCCGCTGGCGCTCATGTACCCGGACCTGGAGCAGATTGCGCGGGAGTGCGAGGTAGCGCCGCTGGAGGCGAGGCTTTTGCGGTCCGGGCAGGCACCGATTGTGCTGCTCAAGCGCAAGTCAGGCCACTCCCCTATCGCCCCCTCTGTCGCGCCGGGCAACCCGTATCTGGGCATCATGCTGCCGTATACGCCACTGCACCATCTGCTGCTGGCGGGGTTGGGGTTCCCCATCGTCGCCACCAGCGGGAATGTGTCGGACGAGCCGATCTGCACAGACGAGCATGAGGCGCTGGAGCGGCTGGCGGGCATTGCGGACGTGCTACTGGTACACAACCGGCCGATTGAGCGCCATATGGACGATTCGGTGGCGCGGATAGTGGCCGGACGGGAGCTCGTGCTGCGGCGGGCTCGGGGCTATGCGCCGCTGCCGGTGCGGCTGGACGAGTCGGCACCGCCGGTGATTGCGCTGGGGGCGCACCTGAAGAACAATGTCGCGCTGGCGGTCGGCAAATCAGTCTTCGTCAGCCAGCACGTTGGCGACCTTGAGACAGAACCGGCGTTACGGGCCTTTCGGCGCGTTGCCGGGGACCTTCCCCGGCTGTACGAGGCCAAGCCCGAGGCGGTGGCTTGCGACGCACATCCGGACTATTCATCGTCTCAGCACGCACGCGCAATGGGCCTGCCTGTCATCCCCGTGCAGCACCATGTTGCCCATGTGCTCAGCGTGATGGCCGAAAATGCCCTTCAGGACCCCGTCGTGGGGTTCAGTTGGGACGGGGCGGGGTTTGGCCTGGATGGGACGACGTGGGGCGGGGAGACGCTGCTGGTGGATGGGGAGATCACGCGGGTGGCGCACCTGCGGACCTTCATGCTGCCCGGCGGCGACAAGGCTGCCCACGAGCCGCGCCGGAGCGCCCTGAGCCTGCTTTATGAAGTATTTGGGGAGACGGCGTTTGAGCGGCATGACCTGGCGGTGCTGACAGCTTTCGGCGGGGCGGAACTGAGGACTTTGCGGAGCATGATGCAGCGGGGCCTGAACTGTCCGCGCACTTGCAGCGCCGGACGGCTGTTCGACGGCGTGGCGGCGCTGCTGGGGCTTGACGAGGTCGGCGGGTTCGAGGGGAAAGCAGCGATGGCGCTGGAGTTTGCGCTGGGTGACATTGAGACGGACGAAGCGTATGAGTTCAGGCTGGGTGAGGGCGGGCCGCTGGTGGTTGACTGGGAGCCCATGGTGCTGGCGGTGCTGCGTGATCTTGAGGCGGGTTTGTCGCCCGGCATCATCTCGGCCCGATTCCACAATGGGCTCGTGGAGACGCTCGTGGGGGTCGCACGGCATTTCGGGCACGAACAGATTGCACTCAGCGGCGGATGCTTCCAGAACAAGTACCTGCTCGAGCGTGCCGTCGCGCGTCTCGAATTCGATGGGTTCAGGCCTTACTGGCACCAGCGCGTGCCGCCCAATGATGGTGGGATTTCACTGGGGCAGATCGCGTACGCTGCCCGCACCTGGAGGTAAGCATGTGTCTGGCAGTGCCGGGGAAGGTAGTGCAGTCACCAAAGGACGACGACCCCATGCAGCAGGCGCGGGTCAGTTTCGGCGGAGTGGTGAAGGAGGTGAGCCTGGCTTACGTGCCCGAGGCACGAGCGGGTGACTATGTGATGGTGCATACGGGCTTTGCCCTGAGTGTGGTGGATGAGCAGGAGGCCAACGAGGTGCTCGCTTATCTGGAGCAGCTCGCGGCGGAGGATGAGGCTCAGGAGGCCGAGGCATGAAGTACCTGAGCGAGTATCGTGACGCTGCGGCCTGTGCGGAGGTCGCCAAGGCGCTGCGGCAGGTCGTGACGCGGCCCTGGACGCTGATGGAGATCTGCGGGGGGCAGACCCACGCGATCATCAAGTATGGCCTCGATGAACTGCTGCCGCCCGAGATCACGCTGGTTCATGGGCCCGGTTGCCCCGTCTGTGTGACGCCGCTAGAGATGATCGAGCGGGCGATCACCATCGCCTCGCGCGAGGACGTCATCTTCTGCTCGTTTGGGGACATGCTGCGCGTGCCGGGGCTGGACAAGGACCTGCTGACAGTCAAGGCCGAGGGTGGGGACGTGCGCATTGTCTACTCCCCGCTGGATGCTGTTGCCCTGGCCCAGGAGAACCCTGAGCGCGAGGTTGTGTTCTTTGCGGTGGGGTTTGAGACCACCGCGCCCGGCAACGCCATGGCGGTGTACCAGGCGGCTCAGCGAGGTCTGACAAACTTCTCGGCACTCGTGTCGCATGTTCTGGTTCCCCCCGCCATCGAGGCGCTGCTGCAGTCACCGGACTGCCGGGTGCAGGCCTTCCTGGCCGCGGGGCACGTCTGCACGGTCATGGGCTATACCCAGTATGAGCCGCTAAGCGCCCAATACGGCATTCCGATTGTGGTGACAGGGTTCGAGCCCACCGACATCCTGCAGGGCGTCTACGGGTGCGTTAAGCAGCTTGAGCGCGGGCAGGCGCGCGTGGACAATGAGTACGCCCGCTCGGTGCGCCGGGAGGGCAATCCTGCGGCCCAGAAGATCATGTTCGAGGTGTTTGAGGTTGTGGACCGCAAGTGGCGCGGGATCGGTGAGATCCAAAGCAGCGGGCTGGGGCTGCGGGAGAAGTACCGGCGGTTCGATGCCGAGCACCGCTTCGGGGTGGCCGGCGAAGCGCTGCCGGAGCCCGAGGAATGCGTGGCGGGGATGGTGCTGCAGGGGCTGGCAAAGCCGAACGAGTGCCCGGCCTTCGGTACTGCCTGCACACCCGAGCATCCCCTTGGCGCCACCATGGTTTCATCCGAGGGCGCCTGCGCTGCTTACTATCGTTATCGGCGGGGGCGCTAGGGTTGTTGGCGTCAACAGGTGGAGGCAAGTATGACCGGTAAGCTCGCGGGTGGCTGTCCGCTGCCCAAGACACAGCATGAGCGGGTCCTGATGGCCCATGGCGGCGGTGGCCGCCTGATGCAGCAACTGATTGAGCAAGTCTTCGTGCCAGCGTATGGCAACACGGCGCTTGAGACCCGCCACGATGGTGCGGTATTCCACCCCGGGGCAGGGCGGCTGGCCTTTACGACCGATGCCTACGTGGTGCAGCCGCTGTTCTTCCCCGGTGGGGACATCGGCGAGTTGGCGGTCTATGGCACCGTGAATGACCTGGCGATGTGCGGGGCCAGACCGCTTTATCTCAGCGCCAGCTTCATACTTGAGGAGGGGCTGCCGCTGGCCGACCTGCGACGCGTCGCCGACTCCATGCAGGCTGCCGCGGCCGCCGCTGGAGTGCAGATCGTTACCGGCGACACCAAAGTGGTCGAACATGGCAAGGCTGACGGGTTGTACATCAGCACGGCAGGTGTGGGGCTGATCGAGCATGACCTGGTGGTGGCCCCCACGAGTGTCCGGCCAGGCGATGCGATTGTCATCAGCGGTGACGTTGCCCGGCACGGCATGGCCATTATGGGCGTGCGCGAGGGCCTGGAGTTCGAGAGTGCCATCGAGAGCGACTGCGCCCCGCTGAATCATCTTGTCCAGAGCCTCCTCGATGCGGAGGTTGAGATCCACTGCCTGCGCGACCTCACGCGTGGCGGGCTCGCCAGTGGCATAATCGAGATTGCCCAGACGGCGGGAATGGCGGTGCAACTCGAAGAGAGCGCCATCCCGGTGCGCGAGGACGTCCTGGGCGCGTGCGAGATACTGGGCTTTGATCCGCTCTATGTCGCCAACGAGGGCAAGTTCGTCGCCTTCGTCCCCGCTGACCAGGCAGACGCTGCCGTGGCCGCAATCCGCTCGCATCCTGTTGGCAGTGAAGCCGCAGTGATCGGGAAGGTGTGTGGCGAGGACCAGAGCGGCCTTGTCACCCTGCGCAGCCTCGTCGGAGCCAGCCGCGTGATTGACTTGCTCAGCGGCGAGCAACTGCCGAGGATTTGCTGATACCCCAAGGCGGCCGGCCTGAGCCCCAGAAACAGTCGCAGAGGGCTTTCTCTCTTTTCTCTCAAGATGATGAGGATATTGTCTCTTCAGCGGAACTAAATATCCTACCACTTCCGTCTGAATAAAACATAACTACCTTAGTTTATAACTACGTTACACGGGTAAACTGACTTCCTACGCAGGAGCTTCCTCCCAGCGGAAGTCGACAAGCAACAGGTGAATCTGGATGACACGCAGAGAGATGCTGCAAGAGTGCGCGCGGGGTGTCACCCGACAATTGCCACAGATGTTAGGTTTCTTCGGAGGTCTCACCGGCGGATTGGGAAGGGTGCTGGCGGAAGCAACGGAAGCGGAGCATGCGCCGCCCAGTTGTTTCCCCGAGACGGATGGCTCACCGGCACGTGTTCAGGCGTGCAATTCTGACGCTACAGGTGAACAGGCACATGACTCGTAGGGAATTCCTCAAGCTCGCTTCGCTGTCGGCAGGCGCCTTAGGCTTAACCGCCCTCGACCTCAGTCGCCTCGAAGAGGCTCTGGCCAATGTTGATGGCCCCAACGTTATCTGGCTGCAAGGAGCGTCTTGCACGGGGTGCTCCGTTTCGTTCCTGAACCGCATCGCGACGTCGGCGCCTACCTCGGCAGCCGACGTGCTGATCAACCTCATCAACCTGCGCTACCACCCGCAGCTCATGGCGGTCGCCGGACAGTCGGCGGCAGAGCAGGCGCGAGCCGCCTATGACAGCGGCAACTTCATTCTGGCAGTCGAGGGAGGTGTGCCCACAGCGTTTGGGGGCCACGCCTGCAGCGCCTGGACCTACAACGGCCAGGACGTCACCTTGCTCGAGGCAGTCAAGTCCCTCGCACCGCGGGCCAAGGCAGTGCTCAGCATCGGCACCTGTGCTTCGTTCGGCGGAATCGCGGCAGCTCCCCCCAATTCGGCAGCCATCAAGAGCGTTTCGGCAGCGACAGGCGTACAGACCATCAACATCGCGGGTTGCCCTGTCCACCCCGACTGGATCGTCTGGGCCATCGCGCAACTCCTGGCGGGCAAGACCATCACGCGTGACAGCTATGGGCGGCCGACGGCCCTGTATGGCCGCACCGTACATGATCAGTGTCCCCGCCGCAGCACCGATGAGACCGAGCGGCTTGGTGTTGAAGGCCGGTGCCTGAAGGAGCTCGGCTGCCGAGGCCCGGAGACGCGCTGCAGTTGCCCTTCGACGCTGTTCAATGGCCGCGTCAACTGGTGCATCGGCGCCAATGCCCCTTGCACAGGCTGCACTGAGCCCAGCTTCTCGGGTACCAGCGCGTTCTACGAGCACGTGGGCGGTGGCGGCGGCGGAATCGACGATGACTGACGACAAGGATGCCTTACCAAGCCTGACACGACGGTTCTAAGGTCTGATCGATAATAGGAGCAAACAGGTAATCAATGGCTACCATTACCACCATAGATCCCGTAACTCGGTTAGAGGGTCATCTGAAGATCGAGGTGACGGTTGATGTCGTCAGCGGAGTGCAGCAGGTCGTCTCCGCGCGCGCAACCGGCACACTCTTCCGGGGCTTCGAGAATCTGCTGATCAACCGCCACCCGTGGGACGCCCAGCACATCACGCAGCGCATCTGCGGCGTGTGCCCGGTCTCCCACACCATGGCGGCGGTCATGGCACAGGAAAACGCTTACGGCATCCGTCCGACCGCCAATGGCCGGATCATGCGCAATCTCGTCCTGGGGGCCAACTTCGTCCAGTCGCACATTCTGCATTTCTACCATCTGGCGGCACTGGACTTCGTGAACGGGCCGAACATGCCGCCGTGGCAGCCGAGCTGGCCGGTGGACCGGCGCCTTTCGCAGGCCGGCAATGATCGCCTGGTCGGCAACTATGTCAAGGCTCTGGAGATGCGGCGCAAGGCCCATGAGATGGGCGCGATCTTCGGTGGACGTCTGCCGGCGCCGCCCTCTTTTGTGCCCGGTGGCATCACAGCCCAGCCGACTGCCGCACGCATCTCGCAGTTCCGGGCGTACCTGAAAGAGCTGGTGAACTTCATCGGCTACACCTACCTGCCAGACGTCCAGGTCCTCGGCTCGGCGTATCCCGACTATGCCAGCATCGGCAAAGGCTACGGGAACCTGCTGGCGTTTGGAGTCTTCCAGCTCGACAGTGGGGACGCCAAGCGCCTGCTCAAGCGCGGTGTGCTCTTCAACAACTCCTCCACTCCCACGACGCTGGATGTCAGCAAGATCATGGAGCAGGTCACCTACTCCTGGTATGCCGACGCCAGCAAGGCGCGGCCCGGCAATGGGGTCACCCAGCCGCAGTATCCCAAAGGCGATGCGTACTCCTGGCTGAAGGCCCCACGGTACATGGACAAGCCGATGGAAGTCGGGCCGCTGGCCCGGATGAACATCACCGACGGCAAGCGGCGGGGCGTATCGGTACTGGCCCGGCATATCGCCCGGGCGGAGGAAGCGCTGCTGATCGCCCAAGCGATGACGCCGTGGCTGGACCAGCTCCAGCCGGGCCAGCCGGTAGTGACC
>JBDKRC010000018.1:0-56329 GCA_039683575.1 Armatimonadia bacterium
GTGGTGTTAGTGGCCTGCTCCCGTACCTCTATACCCAGGCCCTGCCACGCTGCTATCGCAACGACTGAGACTAACGCCAGAATCAGCGCATACTCTACGGTCGTTACGCCCTCTTCGTCCTGCCATACGGACCGAAGATAGGTCAGCATCCTGCCACACCTCCTCGCCTAGATTGGGGTCTCCTCCGACTCGCAGGCCGCGACCGTACTCTCCGACCGCTTGTCCGCTAGGTCTTGCGTCGGAGAGCCAGCCATACCGGTGCGCTCAGATTGAGTAGAAACCGCCATGACGCAGGAGGTGCTGCTTCCCCCGTGCCCGCGAACGCCGTGACGCCTTAGCCATGTCGTCCGAGCCCAGATGCTAGTGCCCAAGTCCCCTGCCTGCTTCGGTCCCCCGTGTACTACTTGCGCATCAGTCGTCTCTACGAGTCAAGGACATGGTTTGAGCGGTCACCCGATCCCCCGGTAACTCGGATTGGGGTGATCAAGGTCAGCGCTTTAGTGATGCCCCAGGCTTTGCTTAGCCTAGGAGCATAGACGACGCATGGTTGCGGTCGTTCAACCGGGCGGATGGTGATTGGGTGCCCGACACCAGCCACACTCCTGCGAATCCCTACTGCAGAGGGAAGAAGCAGATGATGATGGGGCACAGGGGCTGACAGGCCTCAGCGTGGTGGGAATTTGCGGCGCCTGTATTGGGGAAACGTCTCAGGGTGTTGGCGTTTGTGCCTGTGGGTGGGCATTGGCTTCTGGGACCGATACCGCTGGAAGGCTGAGCACGAAGGTTGTGTGATCATCCCTGCTGGAGACCAGGGCAAGCTCCCCGCCGTGGGCGCGGACGATCTCACGGGCGAGACTCAGTCCCAGCCCAACGCCGTCCACCGCACGGTCGCGAGCCTTGTTGGCACGGTAGAAGCGCTGGAAGACCTTGTGCAGGTCCTCAGGGGGCACCCCGACGCCGGTGTTGGTGACCGTCAGCCTTGCGGTCTCCTCCTTACGCTGGAGTTGGTATCTGATCGTACCGCCGGGGCGGTTGTACTTGATCGCGTTGCTGGCCAGATTGTGCAGGACTTGTCCCAACAGTTCCGGATCGGCCAATACCCGGACGTCAGGGGCGACGTCGCTCTCCACCGTCAGCCGTGGTGCCAGCACTTCCGTATCCTCGCGCAGCTCCAAAACGGCGGCGCTGAGGTCCAATGGGCGTGTGGTCAGCTCAAGTTGCCCGGCATCGGCGAGTGATAGCAGCAGGAGCTTGCGGATAATGGTCTTGAGGCGCTGCACTTCTTCGAGCAGTTCGCTGTAGACGCGCTGTTGCCGTGATCCGGTGGCCGCCTCCTGCAGCGCCTGCTCCAATTCCCCCTGAAGTATCGTCAGTGGTGTCTTCAGTTCATGGGCGGCATCGGCGCTGAAGCGGGTGGCCTGCTGGAAGCTCTGCTGCAGGCGTTCGAGCATGGCGTTGAAGACCCTGATAAGCCGCTCAAACTCGACGTCCTCGCCAGCAGCGGCCAGACGCTGGTCCAGACCCTTGGCGGTAATCGATTCCGCGGTCTCCGTCAGCCTGCGCACCGGGCGCAGCGCTCCTTCCGACAGCAGCCACCCGCCCACCGCGGCCAGCAGCGCCGCCAGGGGCAGGGCGGCCAGTAGGGCAAGGCCGTTCATCAGCAGGTAGCTCTGATGCGACGCCAGGCTCACACCGATGACGACGGTGACGTGCTCGTTACCCAGGATAGCGATACGCCAGCTATCGAGGCCGTCGCGCCAGGTGTATTGCTCGGGTTGCCTGAGCCTGGCCGGTGGCGGGGGAGGCTGGGGCCGGCGGTCGTTGGTTCTCTCGGGTGGGGGCGGAGGTTGCCTGAGGCGCATGCCGCTTTCCTTGTCGCCGGGCAGCGGGAAGGCGCCGGTCTTCAGCGACTTGGGCCACGATTGGGACTGGCGGATGGTGCTGCCGTCGCGGGCCCTGACCAAGATGAACGAGGAGTTGCTCGAAGAGGCGCCGTAGGTAAACCGGAGTTCGTCCTCCAACATCCCCCAATGACGGTTGTCGGGAGCCCAGCCAAGGTGGGGCAGAGCGCGCAGGCGCACCTCGTTGTCGATGCGCTGCAAGTCGAGACGGCCGATCAGGAACCATACGGGGACGGCGAAGGCGAGCAGGGCCACGCCGGAGACCAGCAGGGAAAGCAGGGCGATGCGGGTGCGGAAGGAGTTGACCTGCAGGCGGGCGCGCATTCAGGGCCTCCTGAAGCGGTACCCGACCCCGCGGATGGTCTCGATCAACTGCTGTCTGCCGGAGGGATCCAGCTTCTTGCGCAGGCGCTGGATGTAGACATCTATCAGGTTGGTATTGGTGTCGAAGTCGTAGCTCCAGACGTGCTCGAGAATCTGCGTGCGGGTGTAGACCCGGCCCGGGGAACGCATCAGGTACTCGAGCAGGCTGAACTCCCGTGCCGTGAGTTCAACGACGCGCTCCCCTGCTTTCACCTCTCGCGTGATCAGGTTCACCACGAGGTCTCCCGCCTGCAGCAGGCTGAGCTTCTCACCGGACACGCGGCGCAGCAGCGCCTGCACGCGGGCAACCAGTTCCTCCATGAAGAAGGGCTTGGTCAGGTAGTCGTCGGCACCGAGGTTCAGACCCTCAAGCCGTTCGTCGAGAGCGGAGCGGGCGGTGAGCAGAATCACCGGCACGGTATTGTGCTGCTCACGCAACCGCCGCAGGATGCTCAGCCCGTCCCGCCCCGGCAGCATGATGTCCAGTACGATCAGATCGAAACTCTGGCTCGTGGCGAGTTCGTAAGCGCGGTCACCATCGGTGGCGAGGTCCACGGTGTAGCCCTGCTCTACGAGCGCTTTGCGTACGAAGCCGGCGATCTTCCTCTCATCTTCCGCCACGAGGATGCGCATGGCGGAATGGTAGCAGAAGGTTCCACTGTCCGCAATGAGGTGGTGCATTACAGTTTTGTAATCTCTGCCTGCTGCGACTGTTCACGTCAGGTGGGCATACTCATAGCGTTCCGGTCAGTGTAGCTGGCCATACTCACAGGAGGTGACGGGTATGAAGAAGAACACGTGGATCATACTGGCGGTGCTTCTGGTCGCGGCGCTGCTTGTGGCCTTGCCGGCCATCTGCCAGCCGCCGCCCCCCGGGGACATGGGCGGAGCGCCAGGGATGGGTGGCCCAGGAGGCCCTCCGGGAACTGCCTTGGCGGTTGGGGCACAGGGCGTCTACGTCACGGCGGGTCTGCAGGTCTTCCGCCTGGACCCGGAGACACTGAAGGTGGTGGCGAAGGTCGAATTGCCGCGCCCCGAGCGGCCGGATGATGCCGGCAAACCAGCGGGCAACTGAATGGGAAAAGGGGCGATGGGGCCCGCGGCGCCGCCCCCTGGCTCCCGGGCCCCTCGTTATAGCGGAATGTAGGTACCGCTGAGCACGTCATGCTCGTGGTGATGGGATAAAGGAGATCCGGTAACATGACAACGACAAAACAATGGCGTCTGGTTGTCTTTATGACGGTTGCATACGGTCTGATGGGGGCAATGCTACTCACCAGTGGCTGCATCGCCGCGCCAGGACAGGGAGGACAGCGGGGCCAGGAACCGCGTCGCCCAGGTCCGCAGCGCGGTACGGGCCCGGAGGTCATGGACATGTCGCGGACGCTGTCAGAGCGCGGGCAACTCCACACCATCGCGTTCAGCGGCTTCGCCTTCCTCACTGGCAACCTCGGCGCGGATTCCTTCTTCCCGCCCGGTAAGGTCGCGGACTGGTGGGGCTTTCAGTACCTGCGGGACAATGACCCGAGCGGTTTGGGCCACAACACGGACTTCTTGACCAAGGCCGCCTACAACATGCTCTACGTACTGGACGAGCAGCAGCGGGCGCAACTCGTGGCCCTGGCGCAACAGCAGGTCAAGCCCATCAACGACTATGCCCTCCGACGCTTCCCACTGATGCAGGCCTTCCGGCGGCAGTTGACAGCCGACGTTCCGGCGGGGTCCAAGGGCCTCGACAAGGCCGCAGTGCTGGCCTACTCGGCGGGGCTGTATAAGCTCGATGGTGAGATGAGCCTGCAGCGGGCAGAAGTGATGGGAGGCATACTCCACAGGCTGAATGCCCAGCAGCGTGCCTATCTCGACAAGCTCAAAGGCACTGGCATGGCTACATGGCCTACCCTCGACGAGCCGATAGATCGCCGCAGCCTGCCGCATGACGTGCATGTGGCTGTAATGACCTACGCCGGAGACATGTTCAGCTGGTATATGGGCAACATCGAGGCCGACGTGTACTTCTGCCCAGAGCGGCAGGGGACGTACTTCGGTGGTTTCTATCTCAAGGATGCGCCCGCGATGGGCAATCCCAACTATACCATCAGCAACCGTCTCACCGGTGACGTGGGGGCGACGATGCTCTCCAAGCTCGCTCCGACGCAGGCACAGCAGGTCACGAGCCTTGTGCCGGCCCAGGCTCCGGTTCTGCAGGAGATCGTCAACGCCCGGCGCGCCATTGCCACGCAGTTGCGCCGTTATATAGCGGGCGAGGCGGTGGACAAGGCCGAGGTGCTGGCCCTGTCGGAGAAGTATGGGCAGTTGGATGGTGAGATCATCTACGGCGATGCCATGGCCTTCGCGCAGGTGGGGCAGAGTCTGAGCGCCCAGCAAAAGGCTGATTTCGCGGCGATGCGTCAGCAGATCGGCGTGGGCGTGCCGCAGGGCGCTTTCATCTACTCAACGCCAGTGCAGAGGCCGAGCATACAGAACACTGACTTCCTGTTCGGGGTGAAGTGATGACCTTCCATCGGCGACGCTGGACGTGCTATCTGCCCCAGCTCCTTGTGTTGGTGGTAGGCGTGGCGCTAGTGGTGCCTACTGGCTGGGCACAGGAGGGCGGCAAGCGTGGGCGCGGCGGATCGCGGGAGGTGGTGTTGCCCGCCGACATGGCGGCTGTGGCAGCGCTATCTGTCATTGCAGGGCGTCCCACTGACAGCTCAATCGTGATCAACGTCCTCTCCGGCACTGCCGGAGAGGGCCTGATCGAATATGGCACCTCCCCGGGCCAGTACGTGTCCAGGACGGAGACCGTAGCCTTCGCTGCGAACACGCCGGTGGAAGTCGTGCTGAGTGCCCTGCGGCCAGATACCGAGTACCTCTACCGGGTGCTGGTGGGTGACAAAGCATCGGCGGAACAGCGCTTCCATACCCAACGCGCGGCCGGTAGTGCCTTCACGTTTGAGATACAGGGCGATTCGCATCCCGAGCGACCGCAGATGTTCGACGCGACGCTGTACGCACAGACTCTGCGGGCCGCGGCGGCGGACCGTCCGGATTTCTACATCGCCATCGGTGATGACTTCAGCGTGGACACACTACAGACTGCGACTGCGGAGGCTGTGGAGGGCATCTACCGCACCCAGCGGCTATTCCTGAGCCTTGCGGGCGCCCCGGTCTTCCTGGTCAATGGCAATCATGAGCAGGCCGCCTTGTGTAACCTCGACGGCACGCCCAACAATGTCGCCATATGGGCCGGGGTCAGCCGCAACAGGTACTTCCCCCAGCCCGCGCCGGACGGTTTCTATAGCGGCGACACCCAGCCTGTTGAGCACGTAGGTCTGCTGCGAGACTACTACGCCTGGACCTGGGGCGACGCCCTGTTTGTGGTGATTGACCCCTACTGGCATTCGTCCCAGCCGGTCGACAACGTGCGTGGTAGTCGGGAGAAGGCCGCCCGAGACCTTTGGGGCGCCACCCTGGGTAATGAGCAGTACCAGTGGCTCAAGCAGACACTCGAAGGCAGTAGAGCGAAGTACAAGTTCGTCTTTGCGCATCATGTACTGGGGACCGGGCGCGGTGGGATCGAGGAGGCTGGGCTATACGAATGGGGCGGCAAGGACAGGCGTGGCGGGTCTGAATTCGCCCAGAAGCGTCCTGGCTGGCAGTTGCCCATCCACCAGTTGATGGCCAAGAACGGCGTCACGATCTTCTTCCAGGGGCATGATCACATCTTCGTCAAGCAGGAGCTCGATGGCGTGGTCTATCAGTCGCTGCCTCTGCCGGCTGACCCGTACTATGCCCTCTACAATCGCGACGCGTACCGTAGCGGCGAGGCGCTGCCGGGCTCGGGTCGATTACGGGTGAGCGTGTCTCCGGAGAAGGTTGGAGTGGCCTACGTGCGCTCGTATCTGCCCAGGGACGAGACCGCCGAGCACAAGAATGGAGAGATCGGGTACAGCTATGAAGTCCTCCCTGCTCGCTAAGCTACTGATTGCAGGCTGTGCGGTGGCGCTGGTGTTCCTCGTGCAGGCCGCGCCGGAGACGCCATCAGGGCAGAAGCCCGCGCAGGGGCAGCAGCGAGGCCCGGCGCAGAATCTGCCGCCGTGCTTTCGCACCGAGGTGCCAGCCCACCCCTTCGACATCATCCTCGGGCGGCCGACGGATCACTCAGGCACTGCCAGTGTGCTGTCATATGCGGACGGGGAGGCGTATGTGGAGTGGGGGACAGGGCAGGGAAGCTACTCTGGCAGGACACAGGTGGTCAGACTGGTGGCGGGGGAGCCGAGGGAGATCGTGCTGCAGCCATTGTCACCGGACACGCAGTATTTCTACCGACTCCGCTACCGTAACGGCACGGGCGAGTTCGCGGCCAGTGACGAGTACCGGTTCCACACTCAGCGCAAAGCAGGCGATCCCTTCACCTTCACCATCCAGGCCGATTCACACCTGGACGAACGTACCGACACCAACCTCTATACGACCACCTTGCGCAACGCGCTGGCCGACTCGCCGGACTTCAGCGTGGACCTCGGCGATACGTTTATGTGTGACAAAGTGCGGCCGTTGGGGCAACCGATATTGGGGATGCACCTGGCGCAGCGGTACTACCTGGGGCTGCTCAGCGCGTCTGCGCCGCTGTTCTACGTGATCGGGAACCACGATGGCGAGACCGGTAATCAGGACCCTGAGGCGGTGGCGTTGCGACAAAAGTACCTGCCTAACCCACTGCCGGACGGAACGTACTCCGGCAATGACAGCGAGCGGCGGGGCAACTACTACGCCTGGACCTGGGGGGATGCACTGTTCATCGTGCTTGATCCGTTTGCGTACACGACAGGGCGGATCCGGACCGCAGACGACAATTGGAGCCGAACGCTGGGGGAGACGCAGTACCGTTGGCTGGCGCGCACGCTGGAAAGCAGCCGGACGCCTCTCAAGTTTGTGTTCATCCATCACCTCGTTGGGGGCCTGGACAAAAATGGACGAGGTGGGGCAGAGGCCGCGCCCTACTTCGAGTGGGGTGGGCACTGTCTGGACGGGTCGGAGCGGTTTGCCGCGATGCGTCCGGGCTGGGGCCTGCCGATCCACCAGTTACTCGTCAAGCACGGGGTCTCAGTCGTGTTCCACGGGCACGACCACCTGTACGCCCGGCAGGAGCTGGATGGGGTTGTGTATCAGGAAGTGCCGCAGCCCGGCTGGGTCGGTGGGGAGAGAGTGAACGAGGCGGCCAACTACGGCTATGCCAGCGGCCAGATCATCGCCAGTTCCGGGCACCTGCGTGTGCAGGTGGGGCCCACAGGCGCCACGGTGTCATATGTGCGTTCCTATCTACCCGCGAATGAGACAGGCGGGCGCAAGAACGGGCAGATCGGGTACAGCTACGAAGTCAAAGCCCGTCAGTGAAACTAGGCCGGGGGCGCCCGGAGTTTGGCCGCCCCCGGCTTGGTATTCCCTATCAGTCGACTCGCACCAGCGCCACAAAGTCCATCGCCAGCCCGTCCCCCAGGTTGGTCATGCGGAGCATGTGGTCGCCTGCGGTCAGTGGCAGCGTCAGGTCTTTGCCGCCAGCGTCTTGCAGCGTCAGGTACTTCCAGTCCTGGGGACTGGCGCCGAAGCCGCCGGTGCGCGGGAAGGCTATCTCAGCGGCGGTGGGGTTTGGCACCTTGCCGTCTATCTGCAGGCTCCGGCGGGTCTTCTCGCTGAGCGTACCGTAGCGGAAGATCACGTGGTAGTTGCCGGTCTGCGGCACGGTGAACTTCCACTGCAGCCAATGACCGAGATCATTGTGCCACTTGGTGATCGCCTTTCCCCAGACCGCCTGGCGGTCTGAGACGATCTCCGCAAGGCCCTCCCCCTGTTCGGCGAAGTCCTCAGCCTGCACCACGATCAGGCGCTCTGGCGGGGTCTTCGTCAGCCATTCGGGCTTGACGAACGCCGTCAGCGCCTGCTGCCGGGCCTCGTCTATGGTCAGGCCCATGGCGGCAAGGTCCGCGAGCAGGCGCGGAGCACAGCGGTAGTACATCGAGAAGCTCTTGCCATACCCGGCGCCATTAGCGCCCAGAGCCAGACCGTTGGTCAGGGCATCGGAGAAGATCGGGTCCTTGGTCCAACGGTAGGCGCGCGCGATCCCCTCGGCCATCAGCGGCGTCACGCCTGCCGTATAGCGCATGTTGGGGCAAGGGGTATAGCGGAAGCCGTGGGTCTCCTTTGAGTACATCTCCTCGATCAGATAGCGTGCGCCCTTGATGATGCACTGCTTGACGGCGGGCTCCGCAGTCACGTCGTGGTAATAGGTGAGACCGGTGAGCAGGATGGCGATCATGAAGTTGGCATTGCCGCGATGGCGGGGCTCGCAAGTGCAGTGGCCCGGTACCATCATGCGCGTCCAGCCGCCATTCTGATGGGTGTGGCCGGGCTCCTGCTGGTATCTGGGTAGTTCGCGCGGTTCGGGGTCCTGGGCTTCCAGGGTCCGGTCCACGACGATCCGCGAGGCGTTGAGGTAGTACGGGTCGTTGGTGGCCGCCAGCGCGGAGGCAAGCATGATCAGGTGCCAGCCGGGCTCACGGGCGCTCAGCCAATCGTAGGGCCGGGACATTTCCTTGTCGGTGAAGTAGTCCACCAGTGCCATTCCAGTTTCCAGTGAGCGTGGGTCGCCGGTGAGGTAATAGTGGTCGAAGTGGCCCTCTGTCCAGGCATGGGTGACTGAGCCGCCACCGCTGGGGATGCCGAGGGTACCTGGCACTGACTCGGTGTAGTAGCCGCCGACATGCCCCATCTGGTGTACCCAGGCGAGGCCGACGCCGTGCGGGTCGGGTGCCCACTGCACGGTGTCTACGT
Organism: Armatimonadia bacterium; assembly: GCA_039683575.1. Taxonomy (GTDB): domain Bacteria; phylum Armatimonadota; class Zipacnadia; order Zipacnadales; family UBA11051; genus JAJFUB01. The sequence continues at coordinate 9,096 of JBDKRC010000018.1, forward strand.
CCCGGTTGTGCTTCTCGGTGGCATCGCCCAGGAAGAAAGCGTCGGGGTTGCCGGAGCGGATGTATTCCAGGAAGAAAGCGTGCTGGGTGTCATATTCGATGTTCCCCCAGTTTGCTCCGCGCTCTCCATACCAGTCGCCATAGTTCATGAGACCGTAGTCATGCTGGCGCTCGCAAGCGGCCTGGTATTCCTTGAGGTTGCGGTCCACCGCTTGCTCGTATGCCGCAAACAGCTTCTCGTTGCGCGGGGCCACATTGTAGAAGACCATGCTGCCGGTGTACCACTCGGGCGCGGCAGTCAGCAGCAGCGGCCTCTGGAAGATCTGGGAGTTGGCCGCTGCCCCGGAGCCAAAGTCGAGCAGCAGGTCGTGGGTCTTGCTCATGCCCTGCTTGAAGCGGTAGTGGCCGTCGAGCAGGTAGTAGTAGAGGTGATGGCCCTCCTTCTCAAAGGGGAAGGCGTCGTACTTGCCCTTCTCAAAGTCGGGGGCCAGGTCCACCCGCAGGCCCTCGTCCGTCACGGCGAAGCCCTTGGGATAGTTCTGCCAGCAGTCGCGCACCGTGACGGCCAACGAGCCGTCGGCGGCAGAGACGCCCCCAGCCAGGCGCCCCTTGGCCCCTGCGTCCGCTCCACGCACGTACTCCTGATCAAAGCGCTGCCAGACGGCGTCTCCGGAAGCCAATGCCAGCGGCTCCCCCTCGGCCAGGGCGGCCTTCCAGCCGACGCGACCGGCGGGGATCGCGAAGCTGAGGCTCTCGATATTGGTGTAGGGCGTCTCTCGATCGTTGATGAACGTGTGCTGAACCTGCACGAAGGGCTGGCCCCGCCACGCTGTGATGCGTTGTTCGATGCGGAAGGACTTGCTGCCGTCGTCGGCTTGCAGGTTGGTGACGGTCTTGACGACCGCGCGCACTGGACCGGCTTCTTCGATGGTCGCCGTGGCAGGTCCCGGCTTGGTGGTGAATACCTTGCCACCCTCGCCAACCAGCCGGGTCTCACAGCGCCCGTTCGGGCCCCAGAGTTCGCCGTTAGCGTCAACCTTGAACTGCGTTGCGCCGGTGTCAATACGGATGCCGTCGGCGCCTGCTACTGCTAAGGGTGCGCCACTGAGTTGCCGCTTGACGCCGCGGCCGAACTCGAGAGTGTAGTTCGCGCTCTCTCCCTTGCGAACGTCGGCCAGTAGAGTTACCAGAACCCACTTCAGGCTGCCGTCGGCCCACGTGCCCAAGGGTTTGAACTGCGCTGGAACTTCCTTGCCGTCGCGGGTGAGGCGCAGGTCGTTCTCGCTGCCGAGAGCCCCCTGCGGGAAGGGGATGCCGCTGGTGACGGGGGAGCCGACTGCATCTACGTTGTGCCAGTTGCGCACGGTCAGCGGCACTTTGGTGACGCCCTGACGGGTGAGCGGCGCGGGAACGCCGTCGGCGGTGAAGGTCACGTCTGGGCCGTAGTACAGGTTGCCGTCGGGCCTGGTACCCACACCGCGGCCGTGATAGGTAACGCCGGGGCGCAGGCCGCTGAGGTAGGCACGGTGGACGAGGCGGTTGCACTGTTCCGTCGCGACTTCCCCGTACTTGGCGGTGGTCCCGTATTCGAAGCGGCTGGCGGAGGGCCAGGCGGTCGTCCAGGAGATACTGACCTTGCCCTTGGTGCCAACTGGGGCGATCCAGTGGGTGTTCTGGACGTTGTACTCGATCTGGCGAACCTTCGGCGCCTGAGCCATGAAGAGGATGTTGCAGATGCCGTGCTTGCCAGTCCCCATCCCTTCCAGGGCCACCTCGTCCCCTGCCTTCAGGTCGCGCGGCTCGGTGAGATAATAGATCCACGTGCGGTTGTTGTTGCCGTCAACGACAGCCAGGCCGGCAAACTCGTTGTTCACGTAGAGGCCGATGCGGTCGGGGGTACTGTCATCGTAGATCATGAAGCCAAGGTAGTATTTACCAGCCTTGGGGGCGGTCGTCGAGACCTTCCCGCCGCGCCGGTCCATCTTCAGGTGCCCATAGCGGTTCTGGGTGAACAGGTCCACGGAGAAGCCGTCCGTCTTCAGCTCATCGTAGTTGACGACCAGGTTGCGGGGATCTTTCAGCATCGGGCGGATGATGTCCAGCCCATAGGTGCCGGTTACGTTCATGCTGGCCTTCATATCCTGTATCCGTATGATCTTGTCCCGGTTGTTGAGGGGGATGTTCTGGACCAGGAAGGTAGGCACCGACTTGCTCATGGTGGGCTTTTCGGTGGCGGTATGGCAGAGCACATACATGCTGAAGATTGCGCCCTGCTCGTTGCGCCCAAGCTGCAGATCGGCGGTTACCAGGAGCGAGTTTCCCTCGGTCACGAAGTTGACGCCCGGCCCGCTGCCGGATGAGCCATCAGGATTGTAGAACGTGGAGGTTGAACCGCCGCCGACGAGGCTGAGCATGTACTCCACGCCGCGTCCCTCGCGTCCGGTCTTGGGGTTGTTATCCGCGTCTATGTAATAGTGGTGGACGGTGTCCTCCAGGCGCGGCGGCGCCGCGAAGGTGGTGCGGAAGAGGTAGCGGTCCTCTGCCACGTGAGCAAACTCTACGCGGACCACGTCCTTGGTGGCGTCGTAACCCGGGCCGCGCTTGCCTTCCGGCACTGCGCCGGGCTCGCTGACCGTCACGAGCTTTTCGGGTAGCTTGGGATCCGTTCCCAAAGCCTGCTCGTGTTCGTCGGTGATGCCGTCGCCGTCTGTGTCGGCGGCGAAGGCTGGGGTGAACAGGGCGATTGCGACGATTATTGCGGCGAACAGCAGAAACACGCGATTCATCCAAAGACCTCCAGATTCATGCGCAATGGCGCATCCCCCATTTCCCCAACGGGCGAGTCGAACCTGCCCGAGACAGAAGTTCGGCAACAGCCACCGGTATAGCCGCGCAGGTGAGCGCCGACTGCTGGGCGAACTCGCTGAGTGAGTAGTGACCTTTCAGGGCTTCCGAAGTTCCGCCGCCGTATCAGAAGCCGTGCCAGGGAGTGTGCCAAGTTGCTGAAACCAGCGCTGCTGACTCTGCCCCTGCCCTTGCTGCTGCTACTGGCCTCATCAGTCCTTGCGGCCGGCACCGCCGGCAAGCCTTCCCGGCCGTCGGTGCGCCCGTCCCCGCAGGGCCTCATCCTCGAGAATGCGACCTGCCGGTACGAAATCGGAGCCAATGGCCGCAACCTTAGCTTCGGCCCTCCGGGAGGCCGCAACTACTGCGAGCCAGACAAGCCCGCTATGCTCGTCTCGGTCAATGGGAAGACGTCTGAGGCCACGCAGGTCTCTCTGTCTGGTGACACGGCTACCGTTCGGTTCGGTGAGGGCGGGCCTACCGCGAAAGTCCGGCTGCAGGCCATGCCGACGCATCTGGCGATGACAGTCACCGAGGTGCAGGGAGAAGGCGTGCAGTGGCTGCAGGTCTGCAACCTGCGGCTGCAGCTATCCGAGAGCGTCGGCACCCTTGTCAACGCGGCCTGGGATAGCAGCTACGGGGCCTGCGTCATGGCCTGCAATGACCTAAGCGAGGCCTATGGCGCGGACCAGGCCCAAGCGGCGTTATGTGCCCGTTGCCACGCCGAATATGGGATGGTAGGCGCGCGCTTCGCCATCATTGGTGTACCTACTGGCAAAACGGACCCGGATGTGAAGGTGCTGGAAGCCATCGGCAAGATGGAGTTGGCCGAGGGCCTGCCCCATCCGCTGGTCAACGGTGTCTGGCTCAAGCAGTCGCCGGAGCGCTTCCGGTCGTATCTGATGGTGCATGATCTGTCGGAGGCGAACGTGGATCAGGTGGTGGAGGCGGCCAGGGGCGGCTTTGGCTGCATCGAGTTCTATCCCTGGCGCTCCACTCCCTCCTACCAGCTCAACCCCAAGGCCTTCCCACACGGTATGGACGGCCTGAAGGCCGTATGCGACAAGATTCACGCGGCGGGGATGCAGGTGGGGCTGCATGCTATGCAGAGCATGGTTGGCTGGGGGCCAAAAGATGATCCAGCCATCTCGCCCAAGGCCGATGCGCGGTTGCTCCAGGACAAACGGGGGACGCTGGGGGCCGCGCTGGACGAGAAGACTACCACTTTGGTGGTGCAAGAGGGCACGAAAGGCTGGCCGGAGCACGGCGTGCTTTTCGCCGAGGGCGAGCTCATCGGCTATGAAAAGCGCACCGACAGCGGCTTTGAGGGCGTGAAGCGCGGGTTGTATGGTACGACGATCACCGCTCACCCCGCAGGCGCGAGCGTTGGCAACCTGGTCAACTGCTTCCCCATCTGGGGCAACACCGTCTTCTGCCCTGACCTGAAGACAAACATGGTGGACGAGGTCTGCCAGCGGATCGCCGACCTTTTCAACGCCGTCGGCTGCGACATGTCATACTTCGACGCCGGTGAGGAACTGGCCAAGCAACCGCCGGCATGGCACAACCAGGGCGTTGTGGCCCTGGGCGTCACAAAGCGCCTGAACAAGCCAATAGTGCTCGAAGGCAACGCGCTCTATACCAACCTGTCGTGGCATGTCATCACCCGCGGCAGCCCCCACTTTGACCCGATTTCCTTCGGGCGACGAGAGTACACCTTGCGGTTCAAAGGCATCAACCCCGCGGGCTGGCGCAAAAACCTCCTGACCGGCGACGTGGGTTGGTTCGCCCCCCATGGCTGGTCGCCGGCCACGGACGCGGTCACGCCCGATGAAGTGATGCTCCTGTGCCTCAAGGCCACGGGCGGCAAGGCGCCCATCTCCTTCAGCATCTCCGCCGCGGCGGTGAAGAACAATCCGCGGATGCCTGAGATGCTGGAGATCATCCGGGCCTGCGATGAACTCAAGCGCACCGACTACTTCACTCCCGAGGCCCGCGCGGAGCTAACCCGCCCGCGCACTGAGTGGTCGCTCGAGCAGACGCCGCGGGGGGACTGGAACCTCCGGCCAATGCAGTTTGGGCCCCCGCAGGTGGTCAACGCCGCAGAGTCCGGCCAGGGCGGCTCGGAGTGCAACAACCCCTACCCGTCGCAGCAGCCCTTTGTCCGCCTACGCGCCCGCCCGAAGCTGGCAGCCTATGGCGACGCAGGCAACAAGGTGCTGGCTGACTTTGCCAAAGGTGAGCTGTTCAAGCCTGAAGCGACGGCTTCCGCCGACCTGACGCAGTCGGTGGGCCTCTCCGGCGAGAAAGCCCCCGACGGCAGTCCGGCGTTGTGCTACCGTGTCGAGAACAAGGCGGCGCAGACCTCAAAGTGGACGAAGATCAGCTACCCTCTACCTGCGCAGGTTGACCTGAGCCAGCACCGGCGGCTGGGCCTGTGGCTCAAGGCCAACGGCTGCGGCGGCATAGCGAACCTGCAACTGGTCGGCAAGGACGCACGGCGCGACCACTACATACCGTTGAGCTTCAGCGACTGGCGGTACATTGAGCTGACTGTCCCCGAAGAGACTCGTTTCTGGGACTATTCATGGCCGTACCCCTGGACCGACCTCTTCTATACCTGCTGGTCCATCTACAACGCCACCAAACAACTGGACATATACCTCAATGCGCTACCGGCCGGGGCGAAGGCCGAGTGCCTGATCGGGCGGATCGAGGCCCTCAAGGAGATCCCGGCGGCAGTCAAGTCGCCCACGCTGGAGGCCTCTGGTAGCAAAGTGGTGTTCCCGGTGTCCCTGCAGCCGGAGGAGTACCTGGAAATGGACTTCTACGGCCGCTGCCGGCAGTTTGACCGCAATGGCAAGGTGCTCGCCGACGTAACGCCACAGGGAGCACTCGAACTTGGCAGCGGGAACAACAAAGTGCTGTTCTCCTGCACTACTGAAGATGGTGGCTCAGCCCGTGCTGAGGTGACGCTGATGCTGCGCGGCGAGCCGTTGAAGAACGCGCATCGTGCGAAGGTGAAGACCGCGAAGTACGAGGGGCTCACTGCGCCGCAATAGCCCCCAAGCGCCATAGCAGTTGCTATACAGGGAATGAGTACCATGCTTACATCCGCAGACGTGAAGGCTTTTGCTCGTAGTTGTGGCGCCGATCTGGTGGGAATTGGGGATCTCAGCCGCTTTGAGGGGGCGCCGCCGGAGATGGACGCGCGCCACCTCTTTCCCGACGCCAAGGCCATCGTCGGGCTGGCTTTCCGGATTCCGCGCGGCTATCTGCGTGGGATCGAGGAAGGCACGAACTTCTACCAGTACCCTTCGATGGGCTATGCCAACATCAACGAGGTCTACGCGCCGAGTGTGCTGCACGAACTGTCGTGTTTCCTCGAAGATCACGGGTACGAGGGCGCAGCCTACCGCAACACCGGCGGACGCATGGCCTCGTCGGACATGACCGGCGACTACGACGAGTCCCCGGACTATGGCCGGCGTATTCGCCACTCGGAGCCAGTCGCGCCAGGCCGGCCGGCGCCCGACGTGATGTTCAGCTTCCGCATCGCGGCCTTCATCTGCGGACTGGGGGAAATCGGGTACAGCAAGATGTTCCTGACGCCCGAGTTTGGCCCCCGCCAGCGCTTTGCCTTCCTGCTCACTGACGCGCCCCTGGAGCCCGACCCGCTCTTCGAGGGCGCCATCTGCGACCGGTGCCAGGCCTGTGTCCGCGATTGCCCAATCGGAGCGATCAGTGGGACGGAGACGGTGAAGATCACGGTGGCGGGGCGCGAACTGGAGTGGGGGCGGCTGGCGGAGTGGCAGTGCTTCCACGCCTACATGGGCAGCGTGAAGGAGATCAACCCCTTCCTGCCGCTGGATGCCTTCGCGGAACTACCCGACGGTGAGAAGATCCTGCGGGGTGAGAAGGCCCTGACGCCCGCGGAGGTCCTGCAGGTGCAGGCCATTCTGCGGCGGTACTACGGATCGGCGTGCGGCTACAACTCCGCGGTGTGCGGCGGACGTGGGTGCCTGCGCGCCTGCATGGTGCATCTTGAGCAACGCGGGACGCTGACCCGCGGCTTCGAGTCGCCCTTCCGCAAGCGCCCTCCATGGCGGCTTTGAGCAGGTAAGTCCCTCTCTGAACCCTCTGCTTTGCCTCGTCTCAGCCCCAGTGCCGACGCCTCCCGCGGCACCGCAGTCCCCTGCCGGCACCGTTATCGACACAAAACATAGGATGCGTCGCTCTCGTCAATCTGTTTGAGATGCTGGAGTATTCCAGGAGTGTTGTGTGTCGGGGCGTCCGGTCAATTATCTGCCGACTGGGGATTTCACAATGAGGCCGCACAGTGACAGCGGGAGGGCGGCGGTCGTCTGGGCAGAGGGCAGTCAACTCCGGTCGACTGAGGCATGGTCAGGAACCGCTCCTGCCTCGTCCGCTCAAGAGCGCCTGTGGTTCATGAGCCGTTACCATGGTGGCGGCCCGGCGTATACCACAGTCGCTGCTGTGCGCCTGAAGGGACCCCTGAATGTGGTGGCGCTGGAGGCGGCTCTGAACGCCCTGCGCAGGCGCCACGATATCCTCCGGACGTCCTTCTCCGACACCGGCGCCGGCCTGCTGCAGAGCATCGCCCCGGCGCTGGATCAGCCCCTGTCATTGACCGATCTGCAGTGCCTCCCACCCGAAGCGCGCGAGCCTCAGGCGTTGGAACTGGCAACGGTCCTCTCTGAACTTCGCTTTGACCTTGATTGTGGCCCACTCATGGCTACAGACCTGTTGCGTCTGGACAATACGCACCACCTGCTACTGACTGCCTGCCACCACTCGATCTTTGACGGCCCCTCCTGCGACCTGATGATGCAGGAACTCGCCGAGGCCTACGAAGCTTTCGAGCTGGGCGAGGTTCCGGATTTCGAGCCGCTGCCAGTGCAATACCACGATCTTGCGGTCTGGGAGCGGGAGCAACTGCATGGCTCACACTTTCAGAGACTGCTGGACTTCTGGCGGCAGGAGCTCGCTGGGACGCCCCCGCTGGGGTTGCCCACGGACTTCTCCCGCCCCTCGGTCCGTAGTATGACTGGAAGCGTCACCCGTCACTTGCTTCCCTATAGGCTGGCCGACGCGCTGGATGAATTCTCCCGCAGCCACAATATGCCCCTGTTCGCAGTCCTGATGAGCGGTCTGCAGGTGTTGCTCCACCGCTACACCGGCCAGGACGACCTTGCCGTGGGCTTCCCCGTTGACATTCGAACGTGCCCGGAGTTCGAGAGGCTGATCGGCCCGTGCACCAATAGCCTGGTGCTTCGCGCCAGCCTGGATGGGAACCCAAGCTTTGCGGAGTTGCTGAACCGTCAGCAGCAGCGCCTGCTGGAAGTCTACGCCCACCAGAACATGCCATTCGCGCGGCTGGTCGACGAACTTGATCAACGTCACGATCCAGCCCGGTCGCCGCTGTTCGACGTGTCCCTGCAGTTGCGCCATGTGCCGTGCTCGCTCGAAAGGGGAGGACTAGAGTGGCAGCCAGTGGCAGTCGAGACGCTCGGCGCGCAGGTTGACCTGGCACTCGACATGACCCAGACGGGGGACGGGCTGGCCATAGGTTGCCGATACAATGCGGGTCTCTTCACCGAGGACACGGTCTCGCGCCTGCTCGGCCACTACGAGAACCTCCTGGGAGACCTTGTCCAAAGCCCGCACAAGCGAGTGTCGGAGTTGGCGCTCCTGAGTGAGACCGAGTGCCGGCAGATACTCGTCGAGTGGAACGAGACCGCGCACCAATACCCTTCAGAGCAGTGCATCCACGAGCTCTTCATGGTTCGGGCACGCGAGAAGCCAGACGCGCTTGCGGCGGCGTACCGGACGCAGGCGCTGACCTACGGGCAACTGGACGAGATCACTGACAAGCTTGCGGCCCACCTCGCGAGCCTCGGCGCCGGTCCGGGCCGGGCCGTCGGCATGTATACCACACCGGGGCTGGACATCCCTATTGCGTTCATGGGCGTGCTCAAAACTGGTGCCGCTTGCTTGCCGCTCGACCCCGCGCATCCCATGGAACGCGTGAGCTTTATGATCGAGGACAGCGAGGCTGCGCTGGTGGTCGCCTCGTCTCGACTGGCAGAGACGCTGCAGGTAAGGCCCGGCGTGCGCGTAGTGCCCCTGGACCCTGTACTGTGGAAGCCCCCACAGACAGCGGAGCCATGCCCCGCTACACCAGACGACATCGCTTACATCACCTACACCTCCGGCTCGACCGGTAAGCCCAAAGGGGTCGCTGTGCGGCACCGCGGCATGGTCTCCCTGATGGCGCGGGGACATGATGTCCACTCGCCCGAGGTCCTGTCAGGCACTCTCCTTGCTACCTCGACCTCTTTTGACGCCGGAGTTGGCTCGGTCTTCATGGCACTCACGGGCGGGGGCTGCCTGATCCTGATAGACAACATCCTCGATCCGCACCTCTCCCTGCCGGTGCCAGTGACGCTGCTGGACGCCGTCCCGTCTGTCGTGTCGCAACTGGTGAGGCAGGGCACGCTCCCCGACACGGTGCACACGGTGGTCCTGAGCGGCGAGCCCGCTCCCGGCCCGCTGGTACGACGCCTGTATGAGAACCATGGGGTCAAGCGCGTCTTCAACGAGTACGGTCCGACAGAGACTACCCTGACGAGCACGGTGGCGCTCATCCCGCCTGACGCGGAAGAGCACCCGCCCATCGGGCGTCCCGTCTGGAATACGCGCGTGTATGTTCTGGACGAGTATCGCAACCCGGTACCAGTTGGCGTGTATGGCGAGCTGTATATCGCGGGTGTCGGAGTGGCCGCAGGCTATGTCAACGCTCCCGATCTGACCGAGCAGCGTTTCCTTCCGGATCCATTTGACGCTGACGGAGGCGGGCGCATGTACCGCACGGGGGACCTCGTGCGGTACGATGCCGGCGGCAACCTGCACTTCCTGGGCCGCGCTGACAGTCAGGTCAAGATTCGCGGCTGTCGCATCGAACTTGGAGAAGTGGAGCGCGTGCTGTTGGAACACCCGGCGGTGCAGCGTGCTGTAGTCAGGGCGGTACCCGACGCCGCTGGCGGCCAGGCCCTTGCGGCCCATGTCATGCTCTGGCCGCGAGCCACTTTGACGCGAGAGCGCCTGAGGGAGCATCTTAAGGGACACTTGCCCGAGGTCATGATCCCAACGCTGGTCACCTTCCTCGACAGCCTGCCCCTGCTGCCCTGCGGCAAGATAGACATAGATGCTCTGCCCGCTCCGCTAGCGGTGCCCCCCGTGGTTTCCGCTGGCGAGAAGACCCCTGAGCCCCTTGAAGCCCAGTTGCAGCGCCTGTGGGCTGAGGCCCTGGGAACAGAGCAGGTAGGGCTCGACGACAGCTTCTTTGACCTGGGCGGCCATTCGCTCACAGCGGCACGCCTGCTGGCAAGCATTCGCGAAGCGGTCGGGGGCAATCCACCGCTGCCCCTTCTCTTTCGTGCACCGACGGTCAGGCAGTTCGCTCGGGCGATCCTGGCCGGCGAGACGCTCGCCGCCGGCGATTGCCTCGTCCCCGTACAGCCCCAGGGCGACCGCCCACCCCTCTTCGCCGCCCACCACGAGACCGGTGAAGCCTTCTGCTATGTGCGGCTCAGCAAGTACCTGCCACCAGATCAGCCACTATATGGCCTGCGCGCCGAGGAAGAGCGTCTCTCGCCTTGTGACCTGACGCTGGCTGACCTGGCGGCTGACTACGTCGCGGCGATACGACAGCGTCAGCCTGTCGGGCCGTATTACCTCCTGGGCTACTCCCAGGCCGCGATGCTCGCCTGGGAACTCGCCCGGCAGTTGCGTGACCAGGGGCAGGAGATAGGCCTGCTGGCACTTATCGACTATCCGGCGGACTATGATGACTACATGCCCCCGTGTGGGCTGCCCCGGCTGCGTGACCCATGGCAGTTGCTGCGCGACCTCCCATTCACCTGGGCCTACGACTGGCGCCTGACGTGGGGTGAGCGGCGAGCGGAATGGGTCAATCGTCTGCGCCAACTGAGCGCCGCCTGTGGCTGCGGCACCTTCGATCCGCAACCAGATATCGTCGCCGATCCCATACGGCGCGGGCGGCTCGATAGCATGCTGCGAGCCTACCGGCCAGAACCATACGATGGTGACGTGGTCCTGTTTCGGGCGCGTCAACAGTGTCTATTCTGCTCCCATGACCGGGCGATGGGATGGCGCAGACTCGTGCAGGGCCGCCTGGACACTGTCAGCATTCCCGGCATCCATGCCCGCATGATGCATGATCCGGCGGTAGAGAGCATAGCGAAACACCTGTCAAAGCGGCTGCAGGAGCCGCGGTTCCAATAGGGGATGATCCGGCCGCTGACCCACACAGTGGGGAGGCGGAGCCTGACCGAGGGAGAGGAAGTAGTAATGGTGGATATATTCGACAGACGACGGCTGGCTCACGTTACCGCCTTGCATCTGTACAAGGAGACACAGAACGCGGCTTTGCTGGTGCAGGCCTCTTGTACGGAGGCGGCCTGCTCGCAGATCCGTGAGTTCTACCTGGACGGTGGGTGCTGCGAACGCGTGATCATCTACCTGCACTCGCCCGGCTGCCGGTGGGCGGCGCAGAGCGACGGCGGGTGCTACATGTGCGGCCACTGGGCCGGGACCAAGCAGGGACAGACCATTCCCAGCAGCCTCATCGTCGAACAGGTTCACAGTGAGCTGGCGAAGTACGACTGGGCCAAGTACCCCGTCTTGTGTGTCTACAACGCCGGCAGCTTCACCTGCGATCGTGAGATCACCCCGCAGGCCCGCCGCGAGATACTCCAGGCGATTGGGGCTGTGCCGGAGTTGAAGCTGCTCATCGTCGAGAGCCGTCCCGAGTTCATCACGCCGCCGATGGCAGAGCAGTTCGCGTCCCTCGTCCCCTTCCATGTCCAGGTCGGCGTGGGCCTGGAGAGCGCCTCGGATCGCGTCCGCAGGCTCTGCATCAACAAGGGCTTTGAGCGCGAGGACTTTGAGTTGGCCATCGCTACGTTGAACCAGGCCGGGGTCGGCTCCCTGGCTTACGTGCTGCTCAAGCCGCCTTTCCTGACCGAGATCGAAGCTATCGAGGACGCTGTGGACAGCATCCGCTATGCCTTCGAGGTCGGGGTAGAGGCCGTATCACTCGAACCGGTCTCCGTCCAGCCCCATACTCTTATCGAGCGTCTTCATGACGCGGGGGTGTACAGAGTCCCATGGACATGGTCAGTGCGTGAGGTCATCCGCGCCACGGCGCACCTGGGCGACGTTCGCATCGGCGGTTTCGAGTACCATCCGGCACCCTACACCATCGTCCACAACTGTCCCGACTGCGACGAAGCCGCCTACAATGCCATCGCTCACTACAATGCGACCAAGGACCTTGGGCCGCTCAATGCACTGGACTGCAGTTGTATCGGCGCCTGGGAGGCAGAGTGCGGGCTGTCGACCGAGCCCCTCGAGCAGCGGATCATCTCAGATTGCCTGGCCGTGCATGATGCATCCCGGCAATCCCACTGGGGAGTGACAGTGCCATGCGTCTCGTGATCGCGCCGGAGATCGCTGCGGCCTATCCTGATCTGCGGATTGGAGTACTGGTGGGAACAGGGGCTGCCAACGACGGTGGGGCCGATGCCGCGGCTTTGGAGACGCTCAAGGCCGAGGCAGCCCAACACGCGCGGGCTCAGGGCTACACGACCGAGATGCTGTCCGAGCATCCCTTCATGTCTGCGTGGCGTGAAACCTACCGGAGTTTCGGAACCAAGCCCGGCAAATACCGCCCTACTGCCGAAGCGCTCGTGCGCCGCGTGCTCCAGGGAGACGGCATTCCGAGCATCTCGCCGTTGGTCGATGCATACCTGGCGGTCGAGGCGCGCTGGTGGCTTCCGGTCGGAGGGTATGACCTCGATCTGGTGAAGGGGGACGTAGTGCTGCGGTTCTCGGGCGGGGGAGAGGCCTTTCGGGGCATAGGCGCCGACGAGGATGAATATACGGACCAGGGGGAAGTGATCTACTGTGACGATGAACGCGTCCTGACCCGGCGCTGGAACTACAAGGACGCCGACGCGACAAAAGTCACGCCCCAGAGCGTCAACGTCGTGCTGTGCGTCGAGGCCCCGACGGCGGCGATCCCTTCCGAAGCGGTGGCAGGATGCGTGGAAGCGATGGCGGAGGGGCTAGAGGCCGTCTGCCACGGGAACTGGCGCACGATGATCTGCGATGCCACTGCCCCTGCGGTTCCGTTGACGGAGTAGCCCGGTGGTTCCTCCGGTTCTCCTGGTAAGGACTTAGTGGCCGTTGCCGCCGTCTGCGTGGCGGATCTGCACCCGGCGGATCTTGCCGCTGATGGTCTTGGGCAGTTCGTCCACGAACTCAACTACACGCGGGTACTTGTAGGGCGCCGTCACACGCTTGACGTGGTCCTGCAGTTCCTTTACCAGGGCGTCCGAGGCAGTGTAGCCCTTAGCCAGGATCACGGTCGCTTTCACGATCTGGCCCCGCACTGGATCCGGAGCGCCGGTGATTGCACACTCAATCACCGCTGGATGCTCCACGAGGGCGCTCTCCACTTCGAAGGGGCCGATACGGTAGCCGGAACTCTTGATCAAGTCATCGGCCCGGCCAACGAACCAGTAGTAGCCATCCTCATCACGCCAGGCCATGTCTCCGGTGTGGTAGATACCGTCATGCCACGCCCGTTTGGTCAAGTCTTCATCGCGATAGTAGCCCGCGAACATTCCCGGTGGGCGCGTGTCGCCGGTGCGGATCACGATCTCGCCCTCAACGCCGACTTCGCAGGACTCGCCGTTGTCGTCCAGCAGGTCAACAGCGTACCCGGGAGTGGGCTTACCCATCGAGCCGGGACGTGGCTCAAGCCAGGGATACGTCGCGAGCGCCACGATCATCTCCGTCTGCCCATAGCCTTCCATGATCTTCATGTTGGTGCCAGCGAGGAAGTTGTCGAAAACCTCCGGGTTCAGCGGCTCGCCGGCGACCACGCAGTACTCCAGGCCTGACAGATCGTATTTTGACACGTCTTCCTTGATCAGGAAGCGGTAGATGGTGGGCGGGGCGCAGAAGGTCTTCACCTTGTAGTCCTGGATCACCCGCAGCAGGTCTGCCGGCACGAACTTCTCATAGTCATACACGAAGACCTGGGCACCGCAAATCCACTGACCGTACATTTTGCCCCAGACGGCCTTTGCCCAGCCGGTGTCGGCGACCGTCAGATGCAGACCGTCTTTCCGAACGTTCTGCCAGTACGCTGCCGTCAGGATGTGCCCCAGCGGGTATGTGAAGTCGTGCTGCACCATCTTGGGCATCCCGGTCGTGCCCGAGGTGAAGTAGATCAGCATCATGTCTTCGTTCTGGGAAGCCTCATCGCCGGAAGGGCGTTCGAACTCCGCCGGCGCCTCGCTCAGGCCTTGCGCAAAGTCCAGCCAGCCCTCACGATGTCCGTCAACGATCGCCTTGAGCTGCAGAGTCGGCGATTCCTCTTGCGCCTCGTCTACGTGGTGCAGCACCCACTCGTCATCGATGGTGATGATCATCTTGATGTCGGCGGAGTTGCAGCGGTAGACGATATCATGGGTGCTCAGCAGGTGGGTCGCAGGGACGGCCACCGCCCCGAGCTTGTGCAGGCCCAGCAGACAGAACCAGAACTGGTAGCGGCGCTTGAGGATCAGCATCACGCGGTCGCCACGCCCGATGCCGAGCGAGCGCAGGTAGTTGGCGGCCTTGTCGCTGTAGAGCTTCATCTCGCCGAAGGTGAAGCTGGCGCTGTCACCGGCCTCGTCGCACCAGACCAGCGCCACCTTGTCAGGATCGGTGGCGGCAATCTCGTCTACAACGTCAAAGGCGAAGTTGAAGTTCTCGGGGACGTCTATCCGGAAATCCCGCGTGAACTCTTCATAGGAAGCAAAAGATGTTTGCGGCAGAAAGCGATCGAGCATCTGCAAAGACTCCTCATGTATCTGGGGCTCTGGCCCCCGATACGATAGCACTTCTGGGGGGACTATTTCAAAGGATAATGGCCAGGAACTGCGCCCGAGTGCCCCCGAGAGCGATCATACCATGTTTCAGGCTTGAATCGAAATACAGCGAATCCCCGGCGTTCAGGATCAGTTCGTGGCCATCCAGAACGAGCTTGAGCGTGCCCTCGAGAACATAGTTGAACTCCTGCCCCGGATGCGAGTTGAGATGTATCTCCTCGTCGGGGTGCGGCTCGACAGTCACCAGGAACGGTTCTGCTTTCTTGTGGCTGAAGTTGTAGGCCAAGCTCTGGTAAGCATACTCCTGGCGCCGCTCGACCGCCACGCCCTTGCGCTGGCGAACCAGACAGTACGAGTGCAGCCGCGGCTCCTCTCCGGTCAGAAGGGCGGTGAGTTCCACACCAAAGCGGCCAGCTATCTGGTACAGCACGCTGACAGGGATATCACTGTTGCCGCTCTCATAGGCGGCGTACGTCTCAAGCGGGATACCGACATCCGCCGCGACCTGCTCCTGGGTTACGCCAGCGATATCGCGCAGGTCCTGAACGCGAGCGGCAATCTCTTTGAGTTGATCGGACATCGCATATACACCCTTGCCATCGGACGACGATGGTCATGATTGCGGGGCACAAGATGCACATTTCGACACGGGGGACAGAATCGCCTTCTAGGGGTCAACACGTCTGCGCAGCACAAGGTCCGCCTGGCCGCTACTTGCTGTAGCTTTGGCTGCCATGGGCTACGTTGACAGAAGACAGCTAATTGGTTATATTGCCAAATAGTATGAGCCCACACGACGAATACAAACAGAAAGCCAAAATCATCAAGGCGATGGGACACCCGAGCCGCTTGATGATGATCGACGCCCTGGCCCAAAGCGAGAAGTGCGTCTGTGAGTTACGGGAACTCGTTGGCGCGGACATGTCCACGGTGTCAAAGCACCTGTCCGTGCTGCGCAACGCAGGCCTCGTGACCGACCGTAAGCAAGGGCTGCAGGTATTTTACA
This sequence comes from Armatimonadia bacterium, assembly GCA_039683575.1. Lineage (GTDB taxonomy): Bacteria > Armatimonadota > Zipacnadia > Zipacnadales > UBA11051 > JAJFUB01. The sequence continues at coordinate 24,932 of JBDKRC010000018.1, forward strand.
CCTTGCGGGTGCCTTGTATCACCAGATTCTTCGGTTGTGTAGAGGCGGTTATGACCGAATCCCCGGAGGCCACGGGCGTCTCCGGTGACGAGTGAAGAGCGGGCTCTTTTCCGCAACCGTTCCTGAAGCCACCCACCATGAGCAAGCTGAAAGTACTGTTCCTGTGTACCGGCAATTCCTGCCGCAGCCAGATGGCCGAGGGCTGGACGCGCGCGCTCAAGGGCGACGTCATCGAGCCGTACTCGGCGGGCGTTGAGATACACGGTATGAACCCCAGGGCCGTACAGGTGATGGCCGAGGCCGGGGTGGACATCTCAAGCCAGCGCTCGAAGCATGTGGATGAACTGGCGGGTATCGAGTTCGATTACGTGGTCACCGTGTGCGACCGTGCTAACGAATCCTGTCCGCTGTTCCCCGGCAAGACGAAGATCGTGCATGTCGGCTTCGACGATCCGCCCAAACTGGCCGCCACGGCCAAAACCGAGGAAGAAGCCCTCAACCACTACCGGCGGGTACGAGACGAGATCAAGGCATTCATCGAAAAGCTGCCTGAAGCCCTCACTCAGAAGTAAGCCCCCCAAAGCCCCCACCTCGCTTTCCGCAGGGAGGATCACCCCGGCGGAAGGAGAAGTCAACATGCGCGCGAGCGCGCGGCCGGAACCGCTGCGCAGGCGCCCTTGTCTGCATCTCCTGAAAGGTGACGTGGCAATCATGCTCCTCGGTACCGCCTCCATCGATATTACACCTTCTATAGGCACTCTCATGGCCGGCGCTCTGCGGCCCCGAGCCTCGGTTGGCGTTGACGACCCGCTGTTGTGCAAAGCCATGGTACTCGGCAATGATGACACCCGTATTGCGCTCGTGACCCTCGATCTCATCGCCTGGACCAGAAAGCGCTCTGATCGTGCCCGCGCCACCATCGCCGCCCAGGCCGGGATACCCTCCGACCATGTGCTGGTCAACTGCTCCCACACTCACTCCGGACCGTATACTGATGAAAGCTTGTATCTGGCGGACGGAGATCTCGATGATGAGTACCTGGCGCGGGTCGAGACGGCGATTGGCGAGGCCGTCTGCAAGGCCGCGGCCGATATGAAGCCTGTCAGCGTTGGCACTGTGAAGACCAGCTTCGGGGGCGTGGCCCGCAATAGGCGGTTGCTACGGCCGGATGGTTCGGCCATCAACGCATGGCTGGTCGGAGTCGAAGAGCGAGAGATTATGTCCCTTGCCGGGCCTACCGACGAGGACCTGATGGCGTGGGTGTTCTTCGCGGACAGCAAGCCAGTCGCAACCCTGTGGAACTACACCGTGCATGTGAACTCCCACTTCGGAACGAGCTTCTCGGCCGACTACCCCGGTCGCGTGGCAGCTGCCCTGCAGGAGACCTATGGCGCAGACTTCTTCACGCTATTCCTGCCGGGAACTTGCGGTGACATCAACCACACCGTGGGCTTTGAGCAGATAAGCCAGCGCCTCTCCGAAGCGATGAGGAACGTGGTGGCCCAGGCCAAGCCGGGCGACAGCGACGCCCTGGGGGCTTCCTGGCGGGAAGTCACCCTCGGGGTGCGTGACCGAGAGCCGTTCCAGGAGGCTGAGATTCGCGACAAGTGGCCAGACGGCTTTGATGTCTTTGAGAAAGAGGACAAACTGCTCAAAGCCGATCCGCAGGATGAGGTCGTCACGGTCGTTCAGGCGCTGCGGATCGGTGACGGTGCCGTCGCGGGCACACCGGGCGAGACCTTCGCCCAGCTTGGGATCGACATCAAGCAGCGTTCACCCTTCGCGGTGACGGCCGCGGCGGAGCTCTGCAACGACATAGTCGGCTACATCCCAACTCTCGAAGCTTTCAAGCAGGGCGGATACGAGACTTTCCGCTCGCGCTGGGTCAGGGTCAAACCAGGCTCTGGCGAGAAGCTTGTCGATGAACTAGTGGATATGCTGGGCGACCTCTGACCGCCACCGAGGCGGCGAATAGGGGAGAGCAACGCCCCGTGCCGCCGCTCTGAATGACTTTCAATAAGGACCAACCATGCGCCGACTCGCCTTGCTCCTGATAGCTCTCAGCCTCTCTCTGCTGGCCCGTGCCGCCTCGCCGGCCCTTGACGGCACTTCGGCGGCGGCCTGGAAGCCCGCTACCGGTTGGGTCTCCAAGGCCCCAGCCAGTTACGGGGTTACCAACGAGAACGGCGCCCTGGTCTTCTCAGCCGAAGGCGCCGGAACCGAGATGCCCTGGCTGATCAACCTCGACAATCTGGGCATCAGCGGGGACGAGCGCTACGTACTCGTGCGCTACAAGGCCAAGGGTCTGTCCACCGGCCCCGGCATCTACTTCCTGCATGGGGAAGAGGGCACGAGGGGCGGTTTGGCCTACGCGCTGGCCAGCGACCTCAAGCCCGATGGAGAATGGCACACGCTCGCCGTGGACCTGCTGGCTGTCGGCCCACTCGAAGTGACCCACAACCTCGCGCTCAAGGTCTTTGTGGACGCCAGCGGCAGCACGCGCCTTGAGATCAGCAAGCTGTGGTTCGCCAACGAACTCCCCGCCGACGCGACGATGGCGCGAGCGCCCAGTCAGCGCCCGCTGGAGACTGTGCAGGTGAACTGGCCGAGCCGCAACGTGGCGCCCCAGACCGGGTGGACGACCTCGCCCGCTGACGACTACTCCGCCACGCTGGACGGCAAAACGATGACCTTCACCGTCCGCGGGCATGCAAAGGGCATGCGCTGGCTGACTGCTCTACCGAAACCGCTCGATCTGGGTAGGATGCCGTACCTTTCTCTACGCTACAAGGCCAGCGGCAGCCTCGCCCCGACCACGTACGCTATCTGGCTCGGCGACCGGGAGAGCGGCAGCGGCGGGAATTCGGTGGTCGCCCTGCCTCCCACCGCCCTCAAAGCTGACGGCGCATGGCACACCGTCACTGTTAAGCTGCAGAAGACCTTCACCGCCACCCATCTCGCGGTGGGTATCGACAGTTCGGGAGACGCCGCCAGTCTGACCTTTGACACCGTCACCTTCGGCTCGCGGCCGCCTCGCTGGTCGCTGGCCGAGGTGTTGGACTTCAGGTATGGCACCGACCGATGGCCCGGCGGTCAGGGACCCCATGCCATCACCGGCGGTAGCGCCTCGCCCTTCCTGGGCCAGCGCCTGGGCCTCAGCGACTGGTTCACCCAGTCGCAGGTCACGGTCCAGGGCATACCCTTTACAGTCCCCACCGATCCATCCCGTGTCTCCCAGACCTCGACCTCCAATTTCGACGAGCTCTCGCTGAAAGTGGCGCCGGGAGTGCGTGAGATCTACCTCCTGACCGCCTGCGCCGCACCAGCAGGGGAGCCCTGGGGCGTGGACTGGCAGACGCCAAGGCCGATGGAGATACTCGACGTACCTGAGAAGGTGTACTACGAGATTCGCTACACCAGCGGCCCGCCGGACCAGGTCCTGCCTCTCGACTTGGCGAGCGGCAAATGGGGCATGCGGCGGGGTCTGAGCGTGAATGTAGTCCACCCCGACCCGGCGCGGCAGGTATCTGAACTGGTGCTGTGTGATCGCATGCAGACGGCCGGCTTTGCCATAGTCGGAGTAACGATGCTGAAGGAGAAGCCACGTGTGGTCGAGCCCTCGTGGCAGGCGCTGACATACCCAACCCCGCCCGCGAAGGCATTGGCGGGCACGCGGCCCGCGGCGCAGCCCTCTGCTGCCGAGCCCGTTGTCGCTGCTGACGTCCTGCAGGCCTCTTTCAGCGCCAAGAGCGGCCTGACGTGGGCCACTCTCGGCATTCCCAGCCTCAGTAATGCCCTGACGTGCGCTGCCGGACCGGTCTTCGAGGTTCGCTCTGGCGGTAAGCTATTGCCTGCGGCGGACTGGACGCTCGAGAAGATGGAGCCGACCGGCAAGGGCCGACGCTTTGTGCTGCATAACCAGGCCGCCAGCCTCGGCGCCGAGGTCGAATGTGTCCCCGGCAAGGGCAACGAGTTGCTCCTGCGCATGAGTCTGACCAACGAGGGCACTGCCCCGACCACCGCGACGTTGATGTTCCCGGTCCTGCGGGGGCTATGCCTGGGCAGCGCCGAAGACACCTGGTACCTGAGCGGCAAACGCGGCGGCATCATCAACTCCGCGAACGCCAGCTTCCGCGATGCCCTCGGCGAAAACCACCCCCTGCAGATGGATGGCTTCTTCAACCCGAAGTCCGGCGTGGCCCTCGCCTGCTTGACCCACGATACTGTCGCCCAGCACCATTTCCGCAACCTTGCCAAGGGCAACGAGGGCGGCTCCTGGTCGATTGAGTATCTTGACCGCGACCTCGCGCCGGGGAAAGGCTTCACCGCCACTGAGGCGGCTCTGGTGCTGCGTGAGGGCGACTGGCGGGCGATTTTCGCCGCCTACGATGAGTGGTTGCAGACGTGGTTCAAGCCCGCCGCCCCGCGCAAGCCCTGGTTCGAGAAGACCTTCGCTACGGTCAGCGGCAATGCCCATTACGACGTCGTCGCCGATCCCAAGGTGCGGGGCAACGTCCAGCGCCTCGTGGACACCATGAACAAGTACATCGGCCCCTGCGACTATGTGCATCTGTTTGGGTGGGGAGCCTCGAAGCAATACGGAGACTGGGGCGACTACATCCACTACGAGGAAGTCGGCGGGCTTGAGTACTTCCGCGGCAACATCCAGAAGATGCAGCAGCGGGGCCCGGCCGTCAGCCTCTACCTCGACGGTTTCCTGAGCAGTGAGAAGGGGCAAGTGGCGGGTGCGCATGCCAAAGAATGGGCCATGAAGCGCCCTGACGGCTCGCCACAGTTCGTGCCGGAGTACCAGTCCTACGATGAGTGTCCCTACATGGAGGGCTGGCGCAAGCATCTGGCGGATACCTATGCTAAGGTCCAGAAGGACCTTAGTCCGAAGATCATGTACATCGATGAGATCGGGGCGACCGACGGGCGGTGGACGTGCTGGGCCAAGGATCACGGCCACAACGGGCATGAGATCCCGTACGCGGGCGAAGTGGAGTTGCTGAAGGGCATTCGCCAGGCGGTTGGCCCGGACGTCGTGCTCTACACCGAATACCCGCCCGCTGAGGTCAGCCGCCAGTACACGGACGGCTCGATCACCTACCAGGCGCTCTGGAGCGCCGACCAGGAGCCCCTGGCCCCGCACTTCATCGATCTGCCGCGTTTCGCCTTCCCCGACTTCAAGCAGCTCCACATCATCTACTACGTCGGGACCCGAGCGGGGAACTGGTGGCTGCTGAAGTACCCATTCTTCAACGGCGAAGTGTACCGGATCGGCGAGCCGAACCTGCCGGGCATGGACGCTCCTTCCCATGAGTTTCTGAAGCGCGCAGTGCTAACCCAGTGCGCCCACCGCGAGGCCTTTGCCTCGCCCAACGTGCAGCCGCTCGTGCCGACCGAGGTCGCCGGCGTCTTCGCCAACCGCTTCTCGTCGGCGGGGGAGAACCTCTGGACGCTGTACAACGCCAATGGGCGCAGCGTCCGCACACCCGTGCTGAGCGTCAAGCATGCTCCGGGCGCAACCTACGAAGACGCCTGGAACGGCCGGAAGCTGACGCCGAAGATCGTTGACGGCCGCGCAGAGCTGGCCGTCGAACTAGGCCCCAAGGGCGTCGGCTGCGTGGTGCAGAAGCTGCGGTAGGCCCCCTCTCTGATCCAGAATAGTGCTTGACATGTTTCGATGTTGTATTATGATATACGCATATTCGGATATAAGAATATGGAGGCCTGTGATGTCGCAGGTGGAGAAAGCGGCGGAACTGCTGCAGGCGGTATCAGATGTGAATCGCCTGCGGATCCTCAAGTGTCTGCAAGCGCGGTCGGCTTGCGTCTGTGAGCTTGTGCAGGCTACCGGCATCCCGCAGCCGCGGGTGTCGCGGCACCTGGGGATCTTGCGCAATGCTGGTCTGGTGAGAACTTCGCGGGACGGGCAGTGGGTTGAGTGTGCGTGCGTGGGAGACGAGGCCTCGCCGCAGGTGCGGGCGTTGCTGGATTTCGTGGTGAACTGGGTGGAAGACACGGATGAGGTGGTGCTCGATCGGCAGCGGCTCGATCGGGCCACCCGCCAGGCGGCGAGCTAGAAGGTGATCTGCAGTGGATAAGGATGCTGAAAAGAGCTGTTGCTGTGCCACGAGTTGCTGCAAGGGGGAGCAGAGCCAAGCCAATGGCGACCTGTGGCGGCGACAGCTGTTGATGATAGGGATTGGCCTGCCTCTGTGGGTGCTGCTGTACTGGCAACTGCGGAATCTGGCCAACCTCTTTGTCTTTGGAGTGCTGGGGCTGCAGCCAAACACGCACCTGGGCGAGGCGGTCGCCTTCTTCGTGTTCGACGCCCCCAAGGTGCTCATGCTCCTGACGCTGATCGTCTTCGCGATCGGCATCGTGAACACGTTCTTCACCCCGGAGCGTACACGGGCGATGCTCGCGGGTAAGCGCGAGTCGGTGGGCAACGTGCTGGCGGCGTGTCTTGGCATCGTGACGCCGTTTTGTAGTTGCTCGGCGGTGCCGCTGTTCATCGGCTTCGTGCAGGTTGGCGTCCCGCTTGGCGTAACGCTCTCCTTCCTGATCGCCGCGCCTATGGTCAATGAGGTGGCGCTGGTGTTGCTGTTCGGGCTGGTGGGTTGGCAAGTGGCGCTCGCCTACCTGATTACCGGACTGGTGATAGCCATCGTCTCAGGCTGGGTCATCGGTCGTCTGCATCTGGAGAAGTGGGTGGAGGACTGGGTCTATGAACTGCAGGTAGGGGCTGGTGAGGCTGAGGAGCGCCTGACATGGTCTGGGCGCGTTCAGCAGGGCCTTGAAGCCGTGCGTGACATCGTGGGACGGGTGTGGCCGTACGTTGTGATCGGTGTGGGCGTCGGTGCAGGCATCCACGGCTATGTGCCTGAAGGCGCTCTGGCGGCCATCATGGGTCGCGGGGCATGGTGGTCAGTGCCGCTGGCGGTACTACTGGGCATTCCGATGTACTCCAATGCCGCCGGTATCATCCCGGTGGTGGAGACGCTGCTGGCCAAGGGAGCGGCGCTCGGTACCGTCCTCGCCTTCATGATGGCCGTAATCGGCCTGTCATTACCGGAGGGGATCATCCTGCGGAAAGTCCTCAAGCCCAAGCTGATCGCAGTCTTTTTCGGGGTGGTCGGCGGCGGCATTCTGCTCGTGGGCTTGCTGTTCAACGCCATCTGGTAGCCCACAGCGAGGGGAAAGCCGCGCCACTGCCGAACCTCCAGCCTCGTCTGCGAATGGGTCATGTCTGGAGGAACCGTCCGTGAGTACGCGAGAAGCGTCTGCCGCTATAGCCCGCCCCAAGGCACTTGTAGTTCTCGCGGTGAACCCAGTGGTCCTCACCCCCGCCGCTGAGGGCCACTGGTTCCTGGATTTTGGCCGCGCCGCTTTCGGCACCATTGAGCTGGACGTGGAATGCCCGTCTGCGACCGTGCTGGAAGTAGACCTTGGGGAGCGGCTCTCATCCCCCGGTGTCATAGACCGCGACCCTCCCGGCTGTGTCCGCTACCGGCATCTGAAGGTATCCGTGTCAGCCGGACGCCAGACGGTTCGCGTCGTAATCCCTCCAGATGCCCAGAACACCGCTCCCGCGGCCATCCGCATGCCTGCGGACCTGTTTGAAGTCCTCCCCTTCAGGTATGCCGAAGTCCATGCCCCCGACGCCTCGGTCAAGCTGCACGCCGCCACGCAGTTGGCTGTCAACTACCCCTTCGACGAGACCGCCGCCGCTTTCAGTTGCTCCGACGACCGCCTCAACCGCGTCTGGGAGCTGTGCCGCTATAGCATCCAGGCCACCTCGTTTTGCGGCGTATATGTGGACGGCGACCGCGAGCGCATCCCCTACGAGGGCGACGCCTACCTCAACCAGCTAAGCCACTATGCTGTGGACAGCGAGTACGAACTCGCCCGGCACTCGCTGGAATATCTGCTGTTCCACCCCACCTGGCCGACCGAGTGGGCGCTGCACTGCGTTCCAATGGCGTGGGCCGACTACGAGTACACTGGGGACACGGCCTTGCTGGAGACGTACTACGAGGTATTGCGGGAGAAGACGCTGCTTGCCCTGGCCCGCGAGGATGGCCTGATAAGTACCATGACCGGCCTCGTCACCGATGACTTCCTGCGCCGAATGCGGCTGAGCACCATGCAGGACCTCGTGGACTGGCCCCCTGCCAATCCCGCCGCGGGCGTTCCCGGCGAGCGTGATGGCTACGACATGGTGCCGGTGAAGACCGTCGTGAATGCCTTTCACTGCTGGAATCTCGACCTATTCGCGCGCGTTGCCGGGGTGCTGGGCCGCGAAGAGGACCGTATCTTTTTCACGCGGCGGCACCGACAGGTGGCAGAGAACCTGCAGCGCGTGTGTTTCGACGCCAGTCGTGGGATTTACGTGGACGGCGAAGGTTCAGAGCACGCCTCGCTGCATGCCAACATGCTGCCGGCGGCGTTCGGGCTGGTCTCGCCCGAGCATCGGGCCACGGTGACCGCCTTCCTGCGCTCCCGGGGCATGGCCTGTAGCGTCTACGGCGCGCAGTTCCTGCTGGAGGCCCTTTACCGCCTCGGGGACGCCAGTCACGCTCTATCTCTCATGACCGCGGAACGCGACCGCGGCTGGCTGCACATGCTTGAACTGGGCTCCACCATCACCCTCGAGGCCTGGGATGTGCGCTACAAGGCCAACCTGGACTGGAATCACGCCTGGGGGGCGGCCCCGGCCAACATCATCCCCCGGTGCCTGATGGGAGTGCGCCCGGCAGAGCCCGGCTTCCGCTCAATACTCATCGCTCCCCAACCGGCAGACCTGCAGTGGGCCAAGTCCAGAGTTCCGACGCCGCATGGCCCTGTGCTCGTTGAGATCGAGCAGCAACCCTCCCACGCGCAGGTAAAAGTGACCGTCCCGGGCGGCTGCAAAGCTACTGTAGACCTCACAGGGATGGTCCCCGCTGACTGCGCTGTCACCGTGGATGGTAAGCCGCAGACCGTGCAGGCTTTGCGCGACAGCTCGCTCGAAGCAGGCCTGCACCATCTAGAAACCAAGGGCAGATGACCCAAACGCCCACACGCCCAAAACAAGAACGCTCCCAACTGGGAGCGTTCTTGTTTTGTACCTGAGAAGCCTCGAGACAGCTACTGCAGCGTAGCGGGCTGGGCGGTCCAGCCGCTCCAGGACCGGTCCCTCATCTGGCTGGTCTTGACCCACTTGGCGTGGCCGTCGCAGAAGCCAACGTTGTTGCCTTCGTTGTGGCGTCCGGGAGTGGGAATGCAGTTGTTTACATAGGGTGCTGGCTGCGAGCCGAGGTTGATGCACCGCAGTGAATACATGAAGTGCGTCCACTGGCCATCGTCGCGCTCCGCCTCGGCGAACATCAGGGCCTCGGAGGGCTGCTGAATGGACCCGAGGGACGCGCCGCGAGGACCGGTACCGCTGTCGGTGAAGAGGTTGTTCCAACTGACGCCATAGCCGATAGTATTGGGGCTGCTGGGGCAGCGGAAGATCTGCGTGTTCTTCACGTAAGGAGAGATGAAGTCATACCATAGGTAGTCGGATACGCCTGCGGTGTAGACGCGGTCCGGACACAGGCGCTCGTCATAGTCCTGCGCGTACTGCAGGAACGCCAAGAGCATCTGCTTCTCGTTGGATAGACAACTAGACTGCCGTGCCTTCTCACGGGCCTTGGCGAACACTGGGAACAGGATCGCGGCCAAAATGGCGATGATGGCGATGACAACCAGCAACTCGATCAGCGTGAACCCTCTTGTCCTCATCTATTGCACCTCCGGTGGTTGGCGGCGTATATGGCCGTACCATTGTATTTCGGCGTGCGCGTGTGTTCTTCCTGTGCCTTGCATGAGCAATTGCCGCCATTTGTGGGCCATTGATGTCTTGCCAGTCAGACCGGCTTGATGAAGAACTGGGCCCTACAACCGGCTAAGCTTCTCCAGCATATCCAGCGCCTGCAGCCGCACGGTATCCATGACAGTGCGGTCCTTGGGCTGTGCCCATTTCTGCGCCTCGCCACCCATGATCGCTACAGCCTGCTCGGGTCCCGTCACGAGCAGAGCCTTAGCCTGGGCCACAAGCTTGCTCTGCACGCCCTTGCCCTCTAGCTCCGCCACACGCGCCCGCAGCATCACAAAGTACTCATAGTCCTCGGCGCCCTCGCGGATCGCCTCCATCTGTTTGGCGTCTGTGACCTCAGCCCTGCCCAGAAACAGGGGCGAGAACGAGGCTCGTGCCTGCAGATAGGCGTTCCACGAGTTGCCGCCCTCGTCCCCAAAGGCCCAGTAGCACGATCCTTTGCCGCCGTACTTGAGGTTCAGCCAGAACTGCCCGCGCCAATATGACGCTGGGTCGAGCAGCTTGGCGGGCCCGGAGCACGAGTAGAACCAAAGCTCCCGCCCCGCCCGCTGCTGCTCCACGAAAACGTCCTGATAGGGCTTGCCGCCTCTCAGGAACAGCGTTGCATTGGGAGACAGCACATCGCTTGTAGTGTAGAGCTCCGCCTCGGCCTTGCTCGGGTCGGCATGGGTGGGGTCATTCCAGATCACGATCCCTGGTTCAGCGGCATGGATTGCCTTTGCCCACGCGATGATGATCTTGTCCTGTTCAGCCGCGTGAGGTTCGTCCACGAGCAGCAGCTTGATCTGGCCCGGCTTGAGGCCCTGCGCCTCCGCGTGCTGCACCCATGCCCTCGTCCACGCGCCGACCATCTTGTTGAAGCGCGGAGTGCCCATGGGCTCGTTGTTGAAGCTATTGCGGACATTGGCAAAGACGCCCCAATGCTGCGCTCCCGGCCACCTGCCGACCCACTCATCCCAGGTGCTGAAGTTCAACGGGGCGATGAGGTTCCCCTCGGCATCATACTGCCCGCCAAAGGGCACGGCCCGCGGGTTGTTCCACGGCATGTTGACGCCATGCTCGCGCAGGTTCCTGATGAGCGCCGCCATGTTGTCCATGGTGACGTCGTAACTACCCTTGCCATTGGTCTCATCCCAGCTGCCGATGGCCACGCTGAACTCCGGCGGCATGACGGGGCTGGCGACGTGCAGGCTGATCGGTACGGTCGCTTTCGCCTGTCCGGGACATGCCACGTCGAGCGTTGCCCGGTAGCCTCCGGCCGGAAGGTTCTGCGAGCTGAAGTCCAGCCACACCTGACTGGTGGTGCCGGCCGGAACCGTTACCTGCAGGCCCCGCTCCCCAGGCTCACCCCGCGATAGTGCCGCTCCAACCGGTGTTCCCTCTCGCGTATCGGTGAACATGACCTCATGCAAAGTCAAGCATCCAGGCCGCAACCCAGAAGCCTTCACAGCCGCCACCACCGGGCCTTCCGTGGCGTTCGTGAGGTTCAGAACCTCCGCACGGTGCTCGTTGCGCATCATGCGCACGTTCAGCGGCGAGGGCCTGCCTGGCTTCCCAGGAGCGTCCAAAGGCTGCAGTGGGTCATACCGGTACCCACCCCAGGCCGTCAGGCCCTTATAGCCCCTGTCGCGCAATATGGGGGCGTTGAGCGCGTAGATCTGCTGGTGCAGGTCGTTCAGCGGCAGCAGGGTGGTGAAGCCCTCCGGCACGTCCTCATACGCCTCAATCCCCACCCCCAGCTTCTCCGCACGGTTCAGCAACTGCGCCTTCTGAGCCTCGCTCAGCTTCGCCTTGCCGAGGCCCTCGCGCACTTGGGCCAGGTCTGCGCGCAGGCGCGACTGGATCATGTCCACGACTTTCCTGGACTTCCAGTATTCCAGCGGCGCCTGTGTCACCTGTTTGCCCCGCGGCGCCTGGGTCAGCAGCGACTGCGGGCCCTGGTAGATCTCGATCTCATCTACGACGGCATACGGAGTCTGGTCCACGATCAGCGCGACATAGCGCCCCCGCGCCTGCAAGTCCCCTGTGGCAAAGCGGTGGACGCTATAGGGCTTCGGAGCGGGTGCCCAGCGCTTGTTCGACATCACCACCAGGTCCCCAACTACCGTCCACTGCTTACGGTCATCGCTGACCATGATCCGCAGGCTCGCCGGCCACACAACGCCCGCGACCCCGGCGGCGGTGTTGAATGAGAGCCCCGCGATTGGCTCCACCTGCCCCAGATCGAACACAATGGCAATTGGTTGTTTGTTCACCCATCCCACGGAGGTCTTCTGGACCCAGAAGTACCCCTTGGTGTACTCACCGTCGGTCAGGAGAACGCGCTTTTCATCCAGGCTGCAATCGCCATAGTTCGGAGCGGGGTCGAGCGTGTACGGCTTGTGCAGCGCAATGTTGGGCCCCGGTGGGACAAACGGCGGCTGCGTCGCCTCATCTGCTGCCAGGCACATACTCGCCGCCAGCGTAAGCGCAACTGTCATGGCAATCGTCATTCGCATGAGCATTCACCTATCTTCTTGGGCTACAGCGCACCTACGGCAGTTCGGCCGCGTCTACCAGCTTCTTGCCTGCCAGCAGCTTGACGCACGCCCGCTCCCCCGCCACTGTCAGCTTGCTCAGGTCTAAAGTGTTGCTCCCCGTCTTGGCTGTCTGCGCCAGCAGTATGCGTCCGTCCTTGTCCGCAACCGCCAGACGGCATCCCGTCGGTAGCTTGCTGATCTGCACGGTCAGTCTGCTTTCATCGCCGCTGAGCGTCATTCGCCGGGTCAGCCGCGCCACGCACCCCACATCCTCCCGCGCCAGATACAGCCTCGCATACACCTGTGGCTTGCCCGGAAGGGTCGTGTACTCAACCTCGCGGCATCCCAGAAGATCGAACAGGTGCTGACCCGGAGCCAGGCTGACCGCCATCGCCACCCCGTCGAAGGTGAAGCCGCTGGCGTTGAAGAGATGGAAGAGGGTCTTGTCGCCAGCCGCGGAACCGCGGTCAGCGAAGCGGTTGATGTATACCCCCGGCGCATTCCCCGGCGTGTATAGCAGCGCCGTGCAGTCCCGCCCCTGGTATGCATCCTCGCTCTCGGTCAGGATCGTGTAGAACGGCAGCGGGTAGTAGCGCCCAAACGATTCCACCGCATTCCAGAACTTCTTGCGATCCTTCGGATCTACCGTCATGTGATCCAGTTCATATGCCTTGCACTCCGGGAAGTAGAACCGCTGCAGGTTGCATTCCAGCGGCCGCAGCGGCGTCGCCATCAGCGTGAGATCGTAGGTAATGGCGCCCTCGAGGTTCGGCATCATGTAGTCATAGCCAGGGAACTCGGTGGTCAGCACCAGGCCCGGTCGCACCTTGTCCATCTCCGCATGGACCATCTTGGCCATCTCGGCAGCGCCCTTCTGCCACTGGCTGATCCCCGGCTCCTGGTACGTATGTTTGTGGGTATCGCTATAGCAAGCCCAGCCGGCGTGCCCCACTTCGTCCAGACGCACGCCGTCCGCCCCGGTCTCGCGCATCACCCGGCCAACAGTCTTTGCGATCCACTCTCGCGGCTCTGGCAATTGGTAGCACGGGTTGAAGACGTTGTAGTTCGTCGATAGCACACCCTTTTGAGTGATCACGCACCATTCCTTGCCGTGAGCCTTCCCGGTTGGGCAATTCTCGTCGAGGCGGTACGGATCGGTGTACAGCGTCGTCAAAGCGCCCATCTTCTGGTATGTCTTGATCGCCTCACGGAACGCCGGCAAGCCTCCGAACCGCTCGTTGTAGCCGGAGTAGTCTCCCGGCTGGTTGTTCCACATGAGTTGCCCGGTCACCGGGTCTTTCACATAGTACGGCTTCCACATCTCATACACGGCCGTGCCGTACTTCTCCGCCACCTTGTCCAGCGGCGTCATGAACGGCCCCAGCGGCGACCAATCCCACCACGACATCAGCTCGGTGCAATCCGTCGTAGTGTGCCCGATGCCGGGATCAACCGGCTTGATGAAGTCGGTGCGGTACTTGCCGTCCTTGAACAGGATGCCCTGTGCCCAGCCTGCGTCAATCATGTTACGCACCGATTTGAGGCGCGAGGGATAGGGGCGCCACTTCCACACCTTGTGCGCCCAGTCCGCATAGGCGCTGACCGCGGTGTGCCAGTCGCCGGTATGGGCGCTCAGCACCGCATCAGCCGGCACGAAGCTGCCGCCGGGGGCGCGGGTGCGCCGCAGGTACTCGGTTGACAGTCCAGTCCCCTCCACAGCCGGCAGAGTGTTGGCCACCCTGTACTCCTCGCGCACTCGGTAGTTCACCCCCGGCGCATCCCCGCCGACCTCGCCCTGACCCGGTATGTACTTGCGCAGGGACAGCAGCTTGTGCCAGCCCTCGCTGTCGTCCAGCCGCAGGTACATCCCGCCGCCTTTGGCCGGGCTATATAGGTCCATGAGCTGATACAGCGCCTCATAGTCGCCGTAGCCGCGCCGGATCACGGCAGGCTGATCGCTGAAGATACCCCCGCCCCACGGGTAGTAGTAGTAGTCCTGTGCTGGCTTGTCCGAGACCGCCAGACCGGCCAGGTGCGGAAACGCGAGCTTGAAGTCCACGTCGCCTTTCCCGGCGTTAGTCAGCTTGAGGCCCATTCGCAGGCCCTCGGTCTCCATGCTCGCTGTAAGTGTCGCCCGCAGCGCCGGTGCGGGCAGCGCCAACTCCGCCGTGAAGCCCGTCTTGGTGGGCTTGAGGGACGTCAGGCCAAAGTCGCGGCTCCCGGCATAGTCCTTGTCACCCACCTGCACCCAAAACAGCCACACTGCCTCAGGCTGCCGCACCATTTCGGTGCGAGTGATGTTGTTCGTGAGCGACACCAGCCGCAGTCGTCCGCCGGTCTCGAAGCGCGCCCGCAGTCGCCCGTTGTCCAGCGTCAGGGCCTTACCGCTGACCGTGCAGGAGGGCGCCTTCGTCGGGAGCTTGCTCCCACAGGCGGGCGGAGCAATCGCGGGACACATATTGGCCTGTACCGTCTTGGGGTGATACGAGCGGCTGCCGCTGATCGTCACGTTGCTGACCACCACCGGCCCCTGCACCGGCCGCACAATGAGCCCGCGCGTACCGAACTTGCTCGTGGCAACCAGCTTCACCGCACCCTCGCCTTTGACCAACCCGGCCGGCTCGTCCTTCTCGTTCAGCCACGCCACCTCCGCCTGTCCCGCCACCGTCGCAGTAGCTTCCAGCCCCGCCGCCGCGTCTATGTCCCCGGCGGCCCACTCCAGCCGCAGGCTCTGCCCCGGCTCCAAAGTCATGCCCGCGTCGCTCTTCTTCGCTCCCCGGGCCCCCACGTACCGCAGCAGGTGGATCGGGTCATCCAAAGACGGCTGCTTCCCCGGGCTGTACTGTACCGTGAAGTTCGCGCTCTTCTGCAGCAGGTACAGGCGGACCATGTATTCGCCATTGCCGCCGGGGATGGTGAGCTTGTCCTGCGTCCAGGTCTGGCCGTCAAAGGCCACCGCGCTGTTGCCGCGCTTGATGGTGTTGTCTATCCCCAGATACAGGTAGTCGTCACCCTTGGAGTTCGGAGCCTTGTGCACCAGGATCTCATTGGGACCGCGCCGCAGTTCCTCGCGGCTGACCGGGAAGTCATACCAGGCGATGGCTGGCTGCTGGCCCTGTATGTACACCGGCGCCCCGCCGTTGGTCGGGTACTGGTGCGCCTTGCCGTTGATGATGATCTCATACGCTTCGTCGAGACCGTTGATCTTCGGCAGATCGTGCCAGGAGTAGTCATGGACCATGAAGTACAGCGAAAGCCGGATCTCCCTGGCGCTGTCCCATACGGCGGCGGGGACGTCGCTCAGGTCCAGCATCTTGCGGGCCGTGTAGTCGCCCGTGTTCATGTGCGTGATGCCGTTGGTCATCCCGCCCCAGTTGCCGAGGTCATCCCGCACGACGGTCACCCCGTCGGCGACCTGCTCTACGCTTGAGGGCACAGCCAGGGCGGGTGAGAACGCAATCAGCAGCAACGATAGTACAAAGACGGGTTTCATGGTGGGTTCTCTCTGGAGTTGGCGTTTTGCGATTACCGGCAAAGGTGCGCCCCTCATCATCTGGATTCCTCCTGCGCACACGCGCACGGCGGCTTGGAGGTGACTGGCACTTGTGGGGCGAACATGGACCCACTGCGGCTCGCGTGTTGTCTTACAGGTGTGTTGCCGCCGTTGCACATTCGGTTGCCCGGCGCCGTGAGCGCAGCAGGAGGGGGACATGCCGATCCAGGTTACCTGTCAGCAGTGTGGAAAGCGGTACGCGCTTCCCAACGACATGGCCGGGCAGACCGGCGCCTGCTCCTGCGGCGCCAGCATCCCCATCCCCGAACTCCCCCCGCGCCGCCCCGCCGTCAGTCCCCTCGCCGCCACCTCCATGGCATCTCTGTGGCGGTCCGCTGCGGCACAATGGCCTGTGTTGAGGCGCAACGCTCTCCCCTTCCTGAGACTGACCCTCAGGCGTCCCTCAGTGCCCGCGGCCCTGGCAGCGTGGCTGTCGTCATTCCTCCTCATCGCCTTGCATAGCACGGTCTACTCGTCCAATCGCTGGCCGGATAGCATGATGCCGCTGCTGGCCGATGTGTGGCTCTACGCCGCCGTGGCGACGCTGGCGGTCATCCTCTACCGCCGTCTCACCCCGCGCCCTGTCATGCCGGTTGCCGGTCTCCTGGCAGGATACGCCATCGGTCTACTGGTGCTGGTTGTCCATGGCCTGTCAGTCGAATTCCGGGCTTTTCATTGGCTGGCCGGGCCCTTCCCTGGTTACCTCGCTCTGAGGCGCTTCACGGCCTTCCTCGTGGGCGTGGTGGCCGGTGAGGCTGCGGTCTGGGACCCGTACCAGTTCGCCGACCCTCCGCTCTTGCGCCCAACCGCCAAGCGTGTGCTCACCGCTCTCCGGCCCCTGGCCAGAATCGGCATCCTCGTGGCATGGCTGGCGCCCACGATGCTGGTGGTATGGCTGTACACGCGGTTTGCCGCGCTGCCGGCCACGCCCTGGACCATCCCCTCGCAAGCCTGGGCTTACTGGCTCACGCTCCTGCTGGTACCGGCGCTCTTTGGCCTCTGGGCTGCCTGGCAGTGGCGACGTCCCCGGCGCCTGGCCTGCGCCCCGGCCTTCTCGTTCGTCGGGGTGCAGTTGGGCTTGCTGGTAGCTCTCGTGGTGTGGAGATACCCCTCATGGCAGCGTGAAACCGCCGTTGCCCTCTCCGCCTTCCTGGGCCTGCTCGGCGTCGGGTTAGCCGTGGTCTTCGTCGCGCACCCTCCTGACGTCGTCTCCGGGCGCACTCGCAGGGCCACAGCGACCGCGCTGGCCGCCGTGGGCCTGGTGGTTTGCACCGTTGTCACCGGCTTTGCCGTAAGGCCCGACCTGCAGGCCATGCTCTGGCGTCGCGCGGCTGTGACCACGGACCTGGATAGCTTTGCCACGGCCAGACTGGCTGCGGTGCATGGCGCGAAGGCAGCCCCCATCTTGATCGCGACGCTGGGCGACGAGCATCAGTACGTCCGCGAAGCTGCAGCGAAAGCCCTGGCGCACCCGGGCAAGCGCAGTGTGAACGCACTCAACGCCATGCTGCCTCAGGCGCCCGTGCGGCACCGGTGCTGGGCGGCCTACTTTCTCGGCGAGAGCAAGCGGCCTGAGGCCGTGCCGCCCCTGTTGGCTCTGCTCAGGAACCAACTCCCCCCGCCCCCACCTGACGTTGAGTTGGAAGAGCGGCAGATGCTCCAAAATGCCCGGGGGTACATGCCCGGCGATCTCACCCTCAAGGCCTGGGAGGCGAGGAAGAGGCAACTCCCGCGCTTCCGTCGCCGCTATGAGTACAGCTCCACGATGTTCTTTCCTCATGGCATGCCTGTAGAAGACAGGGCGATGCGGGCCTGGGAACGGGAGCAGCGGGAGCTTGCGCGTTACCACAACCCTCCCGAGCCGCGGCGCGGCCTGCCGGCGGAGTACGCCTTCTTCGACTACACCGGCGAGAGCTCCCGTGTCGCGGCAGTTGTCGCCCTGGCGAAGATCGACGATCCCGCAGTTGGCCCGGCTCTGGCGGCAGTGCTGGACGATCCGGCACTCTCAGTGCGTCAGGCGTCGCTGGCGGCCTTGGCGACTGTGAAGTACCAGGCTGCGATTCCGGCGCTACGGGCTATCCTCGATAGGGCGAGCGTCCCGGAGCGTGCTCTGGCAGCCGAGGCGCTGGCGGCCATGGGCGACCGTGAGATCGTGCTGCCGCTGATCAGGCTGCTGCAGACGGGCGATTCCAGAGCCGTGAAGGCTGCGACACCCGCTCTGGCGCAGACTGGGGACAAACGGGCCCTGCAGCCGCTGGCACAGGCGCTGGCGCGCGGCTCGGACACTGATGGCCTCAACATGCTGCTCACGGCCTATCAGGGCCTGGGTGGCAACACTCTACAGCCGCTCTTGGCTGCCGCAAGCAACCCGGACCCGTGGGTGCGCGACTTTGCCGCCCATAAGCTGCGGGAGCAGCACCCGGCCGAGGGTGTGGCTCATTTCAGCAAGCTATTGGCTATCCCAGAGCGTGCCGAACAGGCCGCGCTGGTACTGCGGCGCATGGCGACCGACGAGGCGAAGGCCGCGCTGCGGGCTCGCGGATGGCCGGAAGACTGGTAGGGGACTCATCAACAGAGGGGGTAGTACTCAGATGGACGATCAGGGCAACGGTCCACGCGAAAACGAGCCGCAACCAGTTCCGCTGGCGCAATGGGAGGCCACACCTGCCCATGCGGCGTCGTCGCGGGTTGCCCAGGCACTGCTCCTGGGCGCATGGCATGGCGACGGTGTGCCCTCGGCCAATGGTATGCGCGTCGGCGGGCTGGCCTGGGGGCTGCTGCTGGCGGCGGTCTGCCTTGTCGTCTACCTCTTGCAGCCTGCAGACGCGGTCTGGGGGGCCATTGTCCGCGACACTCCGGTGGGAAAGTCACTGCTGCTGCTCGTGGTGCTGGTGGGCTTCCTGGTCGGCAATGTAACCCTCCAGGCGCGCCAGCGTCGCAACCTCTCACCGTCAGTGAGCCGCACAGTCCTGCTGGCGCTGCTGATCGGCGGCATCGTGGCCCAGTGGAGCTGGCGGGCCAGCCCGGTCTGGGTAGCGGCACTCATCCTCACTCCGCTGCTCGCGGCCATCTGGGCCTATGTGGCTGCCTCCCTGATCGAGCAGGGCCGCAACCCCATTCTGGTGATCGGAGGAACGTGGCTGGGGCTGGCGATGATCCTGACCGCCGTGACAATGCTGCTGCCGCCACAAGCCGGGGCCATGGTTGTGATGTCTGTCAACCCCCAGGGGCCGCTGGCCGGCATAGCGCGTGCGCTACCGGGCCAGGGGCTCGCGGCGTTGCCCCAGCTTATCGATGACCTGGGCAGCAGCGACTGGAAGGTAGCACGGGAGGCCGCGAACGCCATTGTGAAGCTCAACGACCCCGCCAGCATTGAGCCCCTGCGCGAGGTGGCGCTGGACCGGCAGGTCGGCAATCAGAGAATGTTCGCGCTGTACGCGCTGGGGCGGATTGATGATCCACGCGCCAGGCAGGTGTTGGCCGAACTGTCTCGGACCGAGTTTGGCATGGCCTACCGCGAAACTCGCGAAGCGGCCACCGAAGCGGCGAAGCAGAAGATGGCTCAGGCCCTGTCTGACCTGCAGAGCCCGGACGCCAGCAAGCGCAAAGAAGCGATGGGGGTTCTCGAACTCGCGGCCACCAAGGCGCACCTGCCGGTACTGTTAGGTGCGCTGAGGGACCCCGATGCGGAGATCCGGACTGGAGCTTGCCGGACGTTGGAGCGGCTGGAGGACCCACGAGCGTTAGAGGGGCTCGTGGTGGCTGCGCGGGACAGTGACAGAAGCGTGCGGAATTGTGCGGTCGGGGCCCTCGCCGAGTTGGGAGACCCGCGGGCCATACCCGTGCTGTACGAGGCCGCCGTGAGTGGCAAGGAAGATGACCGGCAATGGCAGGCCTTCCGCGGGTTATCGAGGCTACCCGACCAGCGCTCGGCACGAGCGATGATCCGCTGGATGGTCAGGGAAGAGAATGCGAAGCCAAATTGGGGTCGGGAGGCGCTGGTGCGGATGAAGAGTTGCGCGCGCGTGCCGCTGATCGAGGCCGCCACGAGCAGTGACTACAAGACCCGGCGCAATGCCATTCCCTTGCTGGGAGAGCTCTACCCCGGCGACGCGCAGGTCAAAGCGGCAATCAAGCGCGGAGAGGCTATCTTCGATGCGCAGACGCTGACGGTGCAGTTCAAAGAGCGCTATGGCCCCGCCGTCAAGGCTGACCTGCTGTTACGTGCCGCCAAGAGCAGTGACCCGGCCGTGCAGGCAGTGGCCCGGGATTTCACCGATGACGTATCTGGCGATGCCAACGAAGAGATCCTGATGAAGGCGCGCAAGGACCCGGACCCGCGCGTGCGGGCAATGGCAATCAGGACGCTCGGTGAGCGGTATTCTGGCAGCGATGCCGAGAAAGCGGTGCAGGAGGCGCTGAAGGACAAGAGCCCGCTGGTACGGCGAGTGGCGATCGAGAAGGCGGAGCATACTTTCGGCCAAGGGGTAGTCGATATCGTCGTGCAACACATGCGCAACGATCCCGACGTGCAGGTGCGGCTGCTGGCGACGAAGCGCTTTGAAGAGTACGGCGCCTCAGAAGACGACGAACCGCTGATCTATAACACGCTACTCCACGACAAAGACCCGCGAGTGCGGGCAGCCGTGCCACACGTCATTGAACGCAGTTGCAGGAAATACGAGTGGGCGCATGACGCCCTGATGAAGGCGCGGCAGGACCCCAATCCGGCGGTGCGCGAGGCAGTGCAGAAGGCCCTCAAGGTCATCGACGAGCATAGGCGGGCCTACGGAGGGTCGCAGCGGTAGGGCTATGGACAGGCCGCCCGCCCGGCCAGAGCCGGGTGGGCGGCCCATGTCGCTACCTAAGCAGGTCTTCCAGGCCCGCGACGGCCGTATCCGCCCACAGCTTGCCTGTCCCCATGGGGGCGCGGACGTGACGGCAAAGGCGGGTCTCATAGCTGCCCTCTCCCAGAGCCTTATCCGTCGCCACATAGCCCACGGTGGCATTGGCAATGCCGATATTCATCGTCTGCGCAAATGGCGACCGCTGCTTGATGTCCAGGCCGATCTCCGTGAAAACCTCGCCCGGCAGCCCGACGACGCCCAAATCGCCAAAGCGCATGGTGTGGATCGGAACTGTCCATTCCCTCGGCATGTCGGCACAGAGCGTGAGCTCGCGCGCGTAGATCCACTCGCTGTCCTCCCACTTCTCGCCAGCCTCATATAAGATGCGCGCTCCAGCAATCTCCTCTGGGGAGGGATATCTGGCCTCGAACTTGGTTTGCGATATTGTCGCACTAAGTGCGATATTGTCGCGGAAGTCATCTCCGCGCAGGCTGCTCCATATCTTCCACGCCTCGGCAGCCACCACGTTTGCGACGCGTTCGATCTGGTCGGTCGGCCCGCCGGTCTCGCGTGCCGGGCTGGCGGCATCAATGTTGTTGACATCGCCGAAGGTGCCGTTGGCGAGTGGGGAGACAAACTGCGCGCCCGCGCAGCGGTTCAGCGAGCGCCCGAAGGCTGCAAAGTAGTCGGCGCAGATGACATTACCGTCGCCCCTCACACCCACGTAGTGCAGGGCCAGATTGCCCAGGGCGGCAATCGGCGCGCCTGCGGGGGTGCGCAGGACCATCAGCCCCAGTTGCGGGTCGGTCGGCCCCGCGGGCTCCACTGCCTCAGGATTCTGATGCCCCGGGTTCATCCTGACGGAGCCGTCCTTCATGCGCCAGCGCCGGTTGTGGACCTCTCCGGGGCAGGAACCTGCCGCATGGGCCATCTGCGCGGGCTGCAGGCGCTTGAGCGCCAGCATGAAGGCATCAGCAATCCGCGGCGCGACCCACTCGCCATATCCCTCCTCTTTGGGCGTCCCCAGCGCCTCGGTGATGGAGGGACCGGTGTGGGTGTGGGTGCCGGCGATCAGGATGTTCTCAGGTGCGATTCCCGCGCGCTGAGTGATGATGGCCTTGGCAGCGTCCACAACCTCTCCGGGTATTGCGATCAGGTCGCAGATCACGAAGCCCTGCGTGGTAGTGCCATCGGAGACGGCGATGGCCTTGGCGTGCAGCGGATCGAGTATGTCCACAGCCTGGCGGTCGTTGAAGTAGCCGCAGATATGCGCGCCCAATCCCGGCGTGATGTCAATCTGCGCGGCTCCGGCGGTTAGCTTTGACATTGTCCTCTCCTCAAACACTTTGAGTTTGCGTCTATTGCGCCGACAGTGTGCTGCTGCCATAGCCCGGCAGCGTCACCTTGATAACGCGGTCCACAACCTGAGCCTCCGCATCCCCATGCAGGCACTTGCAGATGGTCACTTCGCGGGCCAGCTTCAAGGTCGCGGTCTGGGGAGTGGGGGTCGGGTTGGTCACCAGTATCTGCGTCTGCCCGGCCAGTCGCCACGCAGCCGCTTGCACGTCCTTGTTATCGACCGCGACGGGCGGAAGCGGCTCGCCGGTGGTGACGAGTGTGCCCATGCGCAGCGTCTCGGCATTCAGTTCCTTCATGCGCGCCCACAGCGGGGTCTTGCTCAGGTCCCAGCCGGGATCGTGCATCGAGTACCAGAAGATGCCCTTGGCGCCATTGATCAGCGACAGGTACACCATCGAGAGCGCCTGGTCGTAGGTCGGCTGGTTGGCCGGCTTGTCCCTGTCCATGACCCAGCCACACTGCAGCACCGCGGTCAGGTGCTGCCACGGCAGCAGCACGGCCTTCGCCGCCTTGACCGTGTCGGAGACCTGCGTAAGCGGGTTGCGGGGCAGCGGGTACGGGTCTACCTGCAGCATGTCGCAGAAGTTGACCCAGAACGGGAAGCTGGGCGGGCTGGCGATGGTCAGCAGCACCGGGTGCGCTGGATCGGCTTCGCGGATCTTGCGGTAGGCATTGGCGACCTCGTCAATGATCTCCGGCCGCAGATCAGGTTCATCAATGATCTTCCAGTTGAGCACGGCAGGGTGGTCCTTGCATGCCGCGACCTTCTGCAGCGTGTCAGGCAGGTTTGCCCCCACCTTGCCCCCGGTATAGAAGGGCACGTCCATCATGATGCCGGTGCGCTGGCCCTCATCCAGCAGCTCGCGGAAAGCTGCCACACCTGCCGGATTGCCGCCCTGCACGCAGTTGAAGCCAGTGTCGGCCAGCAACTGGTACTCCGAGGTCCCCACATGGTAGGCGCCGATGGGGAAGAAGGGCTTCCCGCCCACGAGGATCGTGCCGGTGTCAGTAAGGTTCGTCGGCTTGCGCAGGTCATAGCTGAAGACTTTCATCGAGCCGGAGCCTGAGGCGAAGGTGAGCTTGAGCGCATAGTCATCGGCGGGTAGAGCCGGAAGCTTGACAGTCACTGCCAGCAGGCCATCCGGCCGCGCCTCGACTTGCGCCGAGCCGCCCGGGATCGTCTCGCCAGCCTGGTTCGTCAGCGTCACCTGCGGCTGCTGGTTGTTCCAGGCCTCGCGCAGGCGCACATCGGCCTTCACAGTAGCGGCCTTGCCTGCCTCAACCGCCGCGCGAATCGGGTTGAAGGTGACCTCCGCCGGCTCTTTCGTCATCGTGAAGGTCACATCGTCAAACCACGCCTCGCCGGCTGACATCAGACGCAGCAGAATGCTGCACCGCACGGTGTCAGGGTCTGCCACCGGCTCCAGCGTGATCTGCTGCCATTCCTCACTGTTGAGGGTCACCGAGTTCGAATACATCCCCTTGGTATTCTCACCCTTGGCGTTGTAGTACTCGATCTTCAGCGTAGCCTGCGCCTTGCCGCCCTTGACGCCGCGCGCCCACACCTTCAGCGCGTACGTCGCGCCACCCAGCAGCTCCTTGACGCCCTGGGCCACGTAGGGGTGGAACTGGTCTTCCGCGGCAAGCTTCAGTGAAGTGACCCCGGTGTGGCTGACTGCCTTGTCAGCGGACGCATTTTCGGCTTTGACTGCTGCCCAGCCCTGCAAGCCCTGCTCAAACCCCGGATTGGCCACCGGCCATTCCTTCGGCACCTGCGCACAGCAGACTGACGCCAGCAGCACAGCAAACAACGTGACTGACAGTAGACGCATTTTCTGAACTCCTTGATATGGTCAGCGGCTTTCCTAAAACACCCGTGCGGCGCTCGCCAGCGCCCTGTAACTGAGCCACCTCTCTGGCAGATAGGCGCCGCGGGCAGAATGTTCAAACTCGGCGATAGTATCGATCTCGCCCGCCAGGTACTCGCCCAGGCGCTGCTCAAGTTCGCGGTAGCGCGCGGCCTGTCCTGCGAGGCGAATCTGTATTACCTCCAGGCCAAACGGCTGGCAGCAGGCCAGCCAGCGGCGCCTGAAGGA
Source organism: Armatimonadia bacterium (assembly GCA_039683575.1). Classification (GTDB taxonomy): domain Bacteria; phylum Armatimonadota; class Zipacnadia; order Zipacnadales; family UBA11051; genus JAJFUB01. The sequence goes on from JBDKRC010000018.1 coordinate 49,174, forward strand.
GGCGGCGAGGCTCTCTATCGAATCCACCACGTAGGTGATACGTTCCTTAGCGGCCGCGAGAGCGATACGGTCATTGGCGGCATAGGCATCGAACAGTCGCGCCGCGAGGCTGGTCTTGTCTGCCAGCACGTATGCCACCATCGCTGCGTGGCCCAGATCGCCGGCGGCAGTGTCAGTCTCGTAGTGCTCGAGGGCTTCGGCCACCTCAGAATAATGCGCCGCGGCCTCCCGCAGGACGTCAGTGCCGTCCTGGGCGATGTGACGCAGATATAGGGCTTGTAGCGGGTCGTCCCACAGCACACTGCAGACCTGCAGCCGGTCGTTGAGGCGCGAAGCGGTGCGGTGTGCGGCCAGATTCGACCCACAGATGGCGGAGAACCGTCGCGAGAGCGCGCTATCATTGACAATGCCGTCGCCATGGCACCGTTCGGCCATCAGTGCAACCCCCGCCAGGTTCGAGTCCACGTCCCAGTACCCTCCATCATCCGACCAGAGAGCGAAGATCATCTCTTTCAGGCCTGCCTCGCGGCAGGCGTCGACGCAGGCTCCGCCAAACTCCTCCGTGCGCTGCCAATGGTGCCACGGCGTCGGCCAGCTCCAGATGCCGGAGGCCATGACCGGCTCGTAGCCCAGGGTCCGATGCGCCGCAATGCGGTCGCGGTAGTGGCCGGGATCGCCGCTGTAGTAGTCCCAGTACGCCAGATCGACGTTCCGGGGCAGCTTCTCACGGACCTCATCGGGGATGTGGCTGTCCTGTGAGTAGTGCCCCCCGCTGCCCGCCAGCCGGAACAGCACGTCCGACCACACCATCGGTCGCACCCCGTGCCGCTCGCAGGTCTCGGCGACGAGTTGCAGGTGTTCGGTGTAGATCTCAAGGCCCTTGCGGTACCCGTGCTGGTCGAGGAACCGCCCCCGCCCCAGGTCGTAGGTCTCATCCATCCCGACATGCAGCCGCCGGCTCCGGCAGGCCTCGGCCCAGAAGGCGACCATCTTGTCCACGAGTTCCGCCGCCGCCGGGTCCCCGACCAGCAGCGTATGCTCCGTATCGCGCAATCCCGTATACGGCGGCCACTTCAGCGCCTGCTCCAGATGCCCCAGCGCCTGAATGCTGCCGATCATCTCGATCCCCAGCGACCCCGCGTAGCGATCCAGCTCCTGCATTTCCTCAAGCGTATAGGCGCCTCGCTGGTAACCAAACGCGGGCTCATCCGGCAGCAGGTACCCGGCCTCGGTGTAGACCATGGCGGTGTCGTAGCCGAACAGGGCCAACCGCCGCAGCCACTTACGGAAGTGCTCGCTGGTGACAGTGGCGTTGTGGCCGCAGTCGAGAAGAATGCCCAGCGTCGTGAACGCCGGGGCGGAGCCTGTATCATCATCCAACCCAGCCAGTAGGGACCCCAGGGCCCTGCCCGCCTGTGAGAGCTTGCCATAGCGCACGGTGGCTACGTCTCCGGCGCGCTCGATCGCATAGCCCTCGCGGTCCGCTTCATGGACGAAGCGCAGACTAGCTTCCGCTGCGCCGGCCTCCCGCAGCGGGTACTCCTCAGCCAGGCACCGCAGCATTGCGGCGATATTGGCGGGCGTGCCCTCAGCCGCCCAACTCAGTGAGATACTCATGATCGCTCCCAGAATGCATAGGTCTATGGTGATGATCGGCCGGCAAGCTCATGCCGCTGCGCTCGCCTCTCACTGCTTCAGTCGCTGCACCGTGATGGCCACAGGCGAGACGCGGGCTTGCCCCGGCACCGCCGTAGCCTGCTGCTCGGCGATGGTGCGGTGCAGTTCGAGGCAGGCGGTCTCATAGTCGAGACCGGTCAGCTCAACTACCAGCCGTGTCCCGCGGTCAATGAGCTTCTTGTTGGAGCACTCCACGTTTGCCATCCAGTTGCTCACCAGCCGCCCCAGCTTGCCCATGGTCGCGGTAGAGACTGTGTTCAGCACCAACTTCGCCGCCAGCCGGTCCCACAGCCCTAGCGGCGTGGAGGTCAGACGGCAGGGCACATGCAGCGTCTTCCCGGCGCCCTTCACGGCAGCACTCGTCTCCCCGATCACGACCGCCAGCCGCTGTTCATAGGCTTCTGCGGCCGTCGCGAAAGCGTTCTGCCACGCCTCCGCTTCCAGTCCAGCCAACTCATGCGTGAGCAGCACTGCCATCGCCGCATTTGGCTCAACCTCGGTGCGCGAGGCGTCAGTCTCCGAACCGATCAGGAACTTCATCAGATCCCCGCTCCCTAACGCCGGCTGGTTGGCGATGATCCGTTCCGACGCGCCCAACCTCTGATACAGCGCTGTGTCCCAGTCCAGGCAGCGGGAGGTTCGCCCCAGTACCCGCCGCCACGCCTCAGGCGTGGTTCGCGTCGGGTCCTTGACGAAAGCCCACGACGGCGGCGAGACCTGATCATCGGACTTGCGGAAGGGCGGGAGCATGAAGGTCGGCGCGCGTTCCGTAGTGTCGGTGAAGATGTCCAGCAGACACTCGCCCGCGTAGTAGGTAATCCGCCCCCCTGCGGCGTATAGCGCATGCTCGGTGCCGATCCACTCCACTGTTGCAGCCACAGCCTCCGGGCGGGCGAGGTCTGCCAGCAGCGCCTCGAACTTCGCTACCCCGTCCATGGGCGCCAGCCACTCCGACGGCAGGGCCGCCAGCGCCTCAGCCGGGAGCACCTGCGGCAGCAGACGGGCCAGCGCCTGCTCAAGCGCCGTGCCGACCGCCAGTAGCTCCGAGGTGGTAGCCTGCATGCGCGTCGAGCCGGTGAGCCCCATCGGACCAGAGGCCAGATCGAGAACCGTAACCGCCGGGTCCTGGATGACGGCCCGCGAGCGCTCGATGTGCTCAGAGAGTATCTCCGCGGGGTTGTTGAACACAAAGAACAGCTTCAACCCCCGCTCTTTGCCCTCCAGCAGCGTCCCGATGACCGACGAGGTCTCCCCGCCCTCGCTGATGGCCACCAGCACGTCGCCAGCGCCCAGCCCACCCTCGATGACCTGCTGCCGGCCAAATGATATGTAATCCTCAAACCCCTCCACGGAGCGGATCAGGGCATAGTCGCCGCCGGTCATGATGCTGACGACCTGATCCCCCAGCTTCGCCGCCACCTCTGCCTGCGCGGGCTGCTGCTCGGCCAGCGTCAGCCAGAACCGGCGCCACATGGCCTCCAGCATGATGCTGAGCCGCCCGGTAGCCCCGCAGCCGGAGAAGCACACGCGACGGCCGGCCGTAAGGGCCTCAACAAGCGTGGAGACCAGCCGCTCCATCTCCTCGCTGACCAGTACCCGGCGCGCCAGCACCGCAACGTCCTGGTCAACCTCCTGCAGCATCCGCACACCTGCGGCACAGTCCCGCTGCAGCGTCTCCGCCAACCCCCGGGTCTTCGGGTGCGGCTGCTCGGTGGGCAGCATGCCCAGATGGAACTGGGTTTCCTCGGTCAGAAAATGCTGTGCTTGACGGCGATAGTCGTCCACGCGATCACTCCTCAATCGTACGGCCAGATGGTGCCCTCTTCCACGGCCCCTCGCTCGATCCCTCGCTGTCCGGCGGATTCGGGGGAGGAAGCATGGGGCAGAGGGGGAACACCTACCACAGGTCGGGCAAACTCACCAACGATGCTCTCACTCACGCCGGAGGTCGGCAGAAGATGCTCAATTGCTCACGGTTAGTGAAGTTGGCCGCTGTGGCTGTAGTCTTCGCCCATCTGTCCCTGGCGGCCTTCGCACAGGACGATCTGCACGCCAAAATCGAGGCCGCCTTCGCCAAGATCCGGCCCTATGGCCTGTACGGCAACGAGGGCGCCTCCAATGCCCTCCTCGCCATGGCCCCGCAGATGCACACGGCCCGGCCGGAGTTCATCGCCGCCCTCGGCGAGTCGCACATGGTCGTGCGGTGGAGCGCCGCCCGGGTCCTCGGCACCATCGGCCCCGAAGCCCGCGAGGCCGTGCCCGCCCTCGCCACGGCCCTGCCCACCAGCGAGTGGTACGCCCAGGTCATGATTGCCTGGGCGATCAGGCGTATGGGCCCGGCGGGCAAAGAAGCTGTCCCCGCGCTCGGGGAGGTCCTGGGGAAATCCAAGGATGTCTGGGTGAAGCGTGAAGTAGCTGCGACACTCGGCGAGATCGGCCCTGAAGCCCGCGCGGCCCTGCCGCAGCTTACCGCCGCGCTCAAAGACCCCAATGGCTTCGTGCGCGTGGCCGCCGCCAAGTCCCTGTACCAGATCGACCGCGACGCCAGTGGCGTGCCCCTGCTCATCGAGGCACTCAAGAACTACGACATCGTCGGACCGCGCATCGCGGCTGACGCCCTGGCCGAGATGGGCGAGGGCGCCAGGCCCGCCTTGCCCGCCCTCGTCACCACTCTGAAAGACCCCGCTCCCTGCGCGCAGGTGGCCGCCGCACGCGCCTTGTGGCTGATAGACAAGAGCACCCAGGGCGTCCCGATGCTGATTGCCGCGCTGAGCGACGAAGTGACGGAAGTGCGCGAACGCGCCTCGGCGACCCTGAAACTGATCTCGGCCGCTACCGGGAAGACCTTCCCCGAGCCTCCCGCCCCGCCCGCTGCCGCTAAGCCACTGGTCTTCAACGCGGAGGAGTGGACTGGCCCCACCGAGGCCATCCTCAAGAACCGCGGGGCCGCGGACAAATGGAACCTCTGGAGCGAGGGCGCGCCTGCGTGGTCACGTGGCGTGATACTCTGCGCCCCCAGCGTCCCCAAAGACCGCACCACGTCCGAAGAAGGCGCCCCCGTCCTGCACACCCACCTCACCGGCATCCCCGCTGGCACCTATGACGTGACGGTGCAGCAGCAACGCCCCCTGGGCGTCTCGTTGGACGAGGGGAAGACCTGGCGCAAAGTGGACGGCGCAAGCCTTCTGGGGACCTTTACCATCAAAGACGGTGTCTTCGACCTCTGGGTCGATGACCGCTACGCCGCCACCGGCTCGCCCGGCCCGCACTACTACAACACTATTACCCTCACGCCGTCAGTCGTCCGCCCCGCGCCGCCTCCCCGCACTCCCGTGCGCGGCTGGGCCACCCAGCGAGTACGCGAGCGCCTCAGCCGCGGCCTCACCGCCATTCGCACCGCCGACGGCGTCTACCTCAGTTGGCGCCTGCTGGCCGAGGACCCCAAAGACATTGCCTTCAACGTCTATCGCGCCGATGGCGCGGGCAAGGGACAACTGCTGAACACCGCGCCCATCACCGCCACCACCGACTTCCTCGACCGCACTGCCCCCACTGGCAGCGCCAGCCGCTACAACGTCGTCCCAGCCGGGAAAGTCACGAGCAAGGTCCCGTCAACCGCCGTTGCCCTCCCTGGCACGGACCTGCCCTACCTGCCGATCAAGCTGCAGGGCGACTACAAAGCGACGACGGTCGGAGTCGGCGACCTCGATGGCGACGGGCGGATGGACTATGTTGTCAAGCAGCCCGACACCCAGATCTGGGGCTTCCTGTATACCTGGTACCGCAGCCCCGGCACCTACAAGCTCGAAGCATACAACGCCGATGGCAAGTTCCTGTGGCGGCACAGCATGGGCTGGGGCATTGAGCTAGGGGTATGGTTCTCGACCTACGTCGTGTACGACCTCGATGGCGATGGCTGCGCGGAGGTCGCCTACAAGGGCACCGACGCCGATCCCCGTGACGCCGAGGGGGTCGTCAACGAGGGCCGGGAGTATGTCGTCGTCCTCGACGGGCGCACGGGCGATGAGATCAGCCGTGCAGAATTCCCCAACCGCGACAACTTCGGGAGCGCGGGCAGGCCTGGCGATGTAGCCGCCCGCAACCAACTCGCTATCGCCTACCTCGACGGCAAAACCCCGTGTGTCATCGCCGAGCGCGGCACCTATGGCCTGCAGAAGGTCATGGCGTACCAGCTCAAGTCCGGCAAGTTGGAAATCCTCTGGCGCTGGGACAACGCCGACGGCGAGAGCAAGTTCTACGGCCAGGGCGCCCACACGCTTCACGCCGCCGACGTGGACGGCGATGGCCGCGACGAAGTCATCCTCGGCTCCTCGGTGCTGGATGACACCGGCGCGCCGCTGTGGTCCACCGGCAGGGGCCACCCGGACGTCTGCTGTGTAGGCGACTTCGTCCCCTCCAATCCCGGTCTCGAGATCTTCTACACGCTCGAAAACCCTCAGAAAGACAATGGCACCTGCATAGTCTACGCGCGCACGGGACAGTTCCTGTGGGGCCACCCCGGCCAAACCTACCACGTGGGCTCCGGCCAGGTCTCCGACGTTGATCCCGCCCATCCCGGCTGCGAGGCCTGGGCCGCCGAGGACCCCAAGAGCGGCGCCTTCGGTGGCGGCCCCGCCCCCCGCTGGATGTACTCTGCCGCTGGCGAACTGCTGGCTGAGGGCAAAGACGTGCCTCAGGCGACCTCCGTGCTCTACTGGGATGGCGACATTCAGCGCGAGTTGCTCCGCGGCGGGCAGCCCCGCGACCTGCAGGGAGCGACCTACCCGCCCGCCATCCAGGGCACCGTGCTCGCCATAGCGGACGTGACCGGCGACTGGCGCGAGGAGATCATCACCGCGCTCCCCGGCGAGATTCGCATTTATGCCACCACCACGCCCGCCACCGACCGCCGCCCCTGCCTGCTGCAGGACCCGACCTACCGGCTGTCGCTCACCGATGTCTCCTCCGGCTACTACTCCCAGCCCATGCTCGGCCACACGCTCACCTCGGAGACGAGCAGCTCCCTGATCTCCGGCCCGCAGGACGGTCTCTCCGCCCGCGGCGCGAGCCCCTGCGCGGTCACCGTGATGGCCTCAGCGCAAACACCACTCATCGGCGACCTGCGCCTCACCACCGGCCCAGACGCCACTGTCGAACCCGCCAGCTTCCCGGTCTCCGTCGCGGCCGGTCAGGTCGTGAAGCTCCCTTTTGCGGTCCGTCTGACCCACCCGCCCTCGCCGCTATCGGGCCGCGTGAACGTGTCGGTCACCGCCACCCTCAAGCCCCAGTCCGGCGAAGCCCTTGAAGCCCGCGCTTCCCTGCCTGTGACGGATGAGCCCATGACCGGCGTGGCAGTGATCGGCGCGGGCGATTTCGTCGAACAGATCGGGGGAGAGGGGAGACTGCGCACTGACAAGCCGAACTCGGCAGGGCGTGCGTTCTCTCACTGGAACTGGAAGGGCCACCGCGTCTCGTGGGA
>JBDKRC010000019.1:0-6068 GCA_039683575.1 Armatimonadia bacterium
CTGACCGAGCAGCAACGGGAGATCATCCAGGCCCTGGGCCTACCCGACCCCGACCACCTGCTAAGCCTGTAGCCGCAAGCGTGAGCAGCCTAGAGGAAGACCAATTGTCAAAGTGCGAAATATCAGATCCTGCCGCGAGCTGACGCCGATGGAGCCCGGCTTCCAGCCGGGCGGCAGGACGCACGCCACACCTCTCACTTGACTCCAAACACAACCAACCCGGAGGCCATCCGATGCGCCCCATAACAATCTTCGCCTTAGCCGTCCTCCTCGCCACCGCCGCCCACGCGCAGGGCACCTTCTACCGCGCCGCGAGCGGCAAATGGAAGCCCCTCAAGACCACGACCACCGGCGCGGTCACCAAGTTCAGCCTCTCTCCCGACGAAGTCGGCGGCGGCGAGACTCTCATCGTCGTCAACAAGCCCGCCTGGATGGTCCTCGACGACGACACTCCGCCTGCCCTCGTCAAAGTCCTCCTCGACAACCAGGAGAAGACCCCCGACCAGCTCGATTTGGGCCAGATAGCCGTCGCTCCGGCCGAACTTGGCTTCGCGGTCAAAGACGACAAGAACCCCCTCGACCAAAGCGTCACGGTCCTCCTCAACGGCCAGCCGCTGGACGCAAAGCAAATCACTGTCGCCAAGCTCGACAAGGAGGGCAAGTACCTCCGCGTCGGCGTCCGCCTCGGTGACAACCTCCCGCCCGCCAAGTACACCCTCAACGCCACCGTCGCCGACCTCTCGCCCGCGCGCAACGCCTACACCCTCACCCTCAAGTTCAGCACCGCCCCGCTCGTCGCCAACGGCAGCTTTGAGAGCGTAGACAAGGACAATAACCCGATCGGCTGGAACACCGGCTCCTGGGGCGACGACGACCCCTCCAGCTACAAGTGGACGGTCGCGGACGGCGGCGCAGTCGGCCAGAAAGCCCTCCGCGTCACCAGCACCAAGGGTGGCAATCTCACCGCCAACGTGCAGATGGACGCCCTCAAGCCCGAGACGCCCTACGTCCTCACGGGCCTGTACAAAGGCGCGGGCGGCGCAGGCCTCTCCGTCATCACCTACGACGCCGCGGGCAAGCAGCTTGACTACCTCAACAAGAGCCTCCCAGCCTCCGCGGACTGGGCCCCCTTCTCCTTCGAATTCACAGTCAAGCCCCACGAGAAGTCATCAGTAGTCGTCCGCACGGGAGCGAAGGGCGAGACCTGGTTCGACGACCTAAAGCTCAATCAGAAGTAGCCTCCTCCACGTGCACCCCGCTAACCTTGTCATGCTGAACAAAGTGAAGCATCCCCTCCGCAGGGGATGCTTCACTTTGTTCAGCATGACAGACGTATTCGCCCGCCAACGTGGTTATCCCACCCCCAACTCCTTAACCCTCTTCGCCGCCTCCTTAGCCCCCATCACCTCACACCGCGACGTCCACGGCTCCACCAGCGTCAGCTTCTTCCCCAGCGCCTTGTAGCAGTCCGGCAGGTCAAGCTTTGTCAGCACGCCCCACAGCATGCTCGACAGCGGCCACTTGTAGTCCTCGTCCTGGATGATCTCCATATATGACAGCGGCGCATTCTTCAGCGTCACCTGCTTCACCCGGTCATCCAGCACCGCCGCAAACAGCGCCGGCAACGAGCCATAGCCCCGGCCCACCAGGTGCACCTTCTTGTACCCCCGGCTGCCCAGCAGGTCCAGCACGCGTAGCACGTCATACGTTCGGTGCCCGAGATAACTCTCCCCATACATCTGATGGAAGTATGTATGGAAGAAGTCGCTGCCATACGCCGCCAGGTAGTTGCCGCCGCATGCATTCGGCGCCGTGTCACCACGCCCGCGCACATCCATCGCAAACAGCCGCCCCTTCCCCGCCAGATCCCGCGCCAGCGGCTCCTCGCGCAAGTCCTCATCCATCGACAGGTGCGGCACGTACAGCGTCGTCTCCTTGCCCTCCGGCAGCCTGCACATCCACGAACGCTCATCCAGGCAAGTCACAACCGCCTGCGTCTGTGGCGCGGTCCAGACCGAATACACAGTCTGCTTGCCCACATACCCGCGGTCCTTGCCCCCGTAGATCAACGTGCGGTAGTCCGGAGCCTCCGCCGGGCGCGCGGGCAGCGTCAGCAGCTTGCTCAGCGCCTTCTTAAGTTCCTCGCCTTTCAGCGCCTTGCGCTTGGCTGCCAGTTCCTCCGCCTTCCGCCGCGAGAACGCCGGCACATTGTCGGCCTCAAGCTCCCACACCTGCCCGCTCTTCGTCGCGTGCAAGAGCTCCTCTGCCTCCGCCACCCGCTCCGGCTCCTTGCCGCCCTCTTTCTGCTTGCCACACTGCTTGTTGAAGAACGCGTACATCCCCTCGCGCAGCTCGAGTTGGTACCCGTGCCCATGCGGCCCTGTCACGATCTGCACGTTCTCCTCCGCCCCGAGCAGCTTGTACAGGTGCTTCAGCAGCGCTTAGACCTCCTCGGTACCGCGGATGTCGATAGCGTCATACTCCTCGGTCAAGTGGATCATCGGCTTGGGCGCCTGCATCGCCAGGAAGTCATCAACATCGAGCAAGCCCTTCAGCGCCTCCGGCGGGTTCTGCTCGCTGTCTGCCGGTATCTCATTCTCCAGATTCCGCCGCCACGTCGTCACATAGCACCCCGGCCCCGCCATCGTGAACCGGCTGTCCGCCGCCATCAGCCACGTCGTCATCGTCCCGCCGCCCGAGTTGCCGGTCAGGCCCACATGCGTCGGGTCCGCCTCCGGCCGCGACAGCAGGTAATCAAGCGCCCGCACCCCGTCCCAGACGCGCCAGTTGCCGAACCATTCGCCCAAAAGCGTCTGCGCGTTGCCGATCTGAATGTGATCCCCGACCGTCCCGCAGAACCGCGAGCCGCCCTTGCCGTCGGGGAACTGCAGCCGCTCGCCCTGACCGATCGGGTCGAAGATCAGCACCACGTACCCCTTGGTAGCCAGCCCCTGGCAAAACGCCTGATACGGCTCGCAGGCCTTGCCCTCGAACGAGTGCCCACACACCCCCAGCACGCAGGGCGCCGGCAGCGGCCGGTTCTTCGGGATATACAGGTTCGCTGTCACCGGGAAGTTGGGCCGCGTGTCGAAGGTGATGTTCTCGACCCGGTAGTGCTCGCGCTCAAAGCCCCCGGTGATTCGCGCGTTGAACGGCACCTTGCGCGGCCTCGGCCCAAAGATCTTCTGAATCTTCGCCCGCGTCTGCTCCAGGTACTCCAGCGCGTCCTTCTTCGTCCGCAGCCCCGCCTTGAGTTCGCTCGCCACCAGCTCCGTCGCCCGCACCCGCGCCATCAGGTTGTCCTGCATCATCGTCGGGAATCTGTTCAGGGGTTCCATCTACTTGCTCACCGCCAACTTGATTGATTTCCAGATCCCGCCCGCCAGCGCCTCATTCGTCACCCGCACCGCTATCGTGTTCTTCTCACCCGGCTTGATGAGTCCCGTCACCTTGATCGGAAAGCGCTTGTCCCAGCCCATGTCCCCACCAATATCATGCTCCCCGGCCTTAACACCGTTCACATACACCAGCGCCGCCTCATCCACCGCCCCGAACCACAGCCACACATCCTTGCCCGCCGCGTCAAACTGCGGCGCCGTCCAGTCCACTCGGTACCACGCCAGCCCGCTGTACTGCACCCCCTGTTCATCCCAGAAGCGCCCGATCTCCAGCGGCTGCCACGTCGCCGTGTTCAGCCCCGGCGCATACCATTGCTCCTTCACCCCCACTTTGTCCTTGTCGAGCTTGAAGAGCCACTCCCTGGGCAGGTCCGCGATAACGCTGTACTTGTCCTTCAGGTCCCCGAACGTCGCCTCATCACTATAGCTGGGCTGGTTCGCTGCCACCGGGCCCTTCGCCCCCGTATCGCCCTTGATCCGCCGCATCCCCACCTCGCTGTCATCAATCACCCGCGGGTCGCGCGACTGCTTGATCGCCTTCCGGTACGCCAGCGGCACCCGCGTATGCGTCCACCACAACGGCTTCTCGGTATAGATCCACACATACTTGTCCGTCACATGCAGGCCGCTGAAGACCGAATACTCGAACTCCTCGGGCATGAAGTAGTTCGCGTCGAAGTCCTCGGCGTTCGTGTGCCAGCCGTACCGCCGGAAGTCCATGTCCATCCAGATGCCGAACGCCGCGCGCATGTGCTGGCGATACTTCTCCGGCACGGCGCTGACCTCCGCCAGTTGCTCCCTGACCATCTTACGCGCTGCTACGAATTGCGAGTGCTTACGGTACGAATACGCCCCCTCCCATCCATCCACGATCACGGTCTTCGGCGCCGCCGCCTCCAGCATCCCGTCGAGGAAGTTCTTCAAAAGCCCATACTGCGCCTTGCTGCGGTCGCCCTTGAACCCCGTGATGCTGTACGCATAGGTCATCAGCATCCTGATATCCGGGTACTCGCAGTTCACCGCCTGCATGAACTCCCGCCCCCGCTGCCGCACCTTCGCCTCATACTCCGCAAAGGGCCGGTCATTCTTCTTGATCAGCGCCTGGTAGCTAAATAGCGGCTCGCCGTACATCTCTACATCAAACATGAACCCCCGGCAGCCGCCCTCCCTGGCCACGCGCGCCGCCAGCCGCGCATTGTTCATCACTGTCGCCATCCCCGCGTCATCGAACCAGTCCACATTCCCCGGGCACACGTTGAACCGCAGGAACAGCTCGGTCAGGCGCTTGAACTTGCATGCCCGCAGATTCTCCACGCTCTGCTGCAGGTCAGTGTACCGGAACTCCTTCGCGCTCCAGCACTCCCAGGTGAAGTTCATCGCCTTGCCGTCGCGCATGGCATCCGCATGAAAGATGAGCCCATCGAACCCCAGCCGGTCCATGTCCGCCGCGTTGGCGCGCATGAAGGCCGGCCCCGGCTCGTCCCAACCCCACTCGATCAGCTTCTTGTCGGGCGAAATGGTCGCCAGGTCCCCGGCCACTGCGGCCCCGCCCAGCATGACCACCAGCAGTAGACTCGTCAGCAATCCGCGCATGAGCCTCACCCTTTCCTCTAACCCCGCCCCCTTCCGCGTCCGTCGCCCCTCCTCCTGCAGTAGACACTGCGGAAAGCCACGCTACCTGCAATCCTGGCTACAGGGCGTCTGTCATCCTGAGCCCGCACGTACTCGTGCGGCAAGCGAAGGATCCCCTGCCATCCTGACTACGGGGCGTCTGTCATCCTGAGCCCGCACGTACTCGTGCGGCAAGCGCAGGCAGACTGCCATAAATGCTTCTTCTTCTTCAAAATCATCTTGCAAAACCCCGAGCTACCGCTATACTTCAAACTAGCGGTTACCTTTTTGCAGGGTAGCCAGTCAAGGCACTGCCCTCGGCTTGGCCATAGCCACTCCGGGGTGGTACGAACGGTGGGGGCTTCTGGCAGTGACCTGATCAAGCAGTCGGAGGGTTCGTATGGCGACCGGGACCGTCAAGTGGTTCAACGACTCAAAGGGATATGGCTTCATCGAGAGGGCCGACAGCGGGGAAGATGTATTCGTACACTACACCGCGATCACCGGCGAGGGGTACCGCAGCCTGACCGAGGGCTCCGAGGTAGAGTTCGACGTGGAACAGGATCCCAAGGGCCTGCGTGCTGCCAACGTGACAGTCACCAAGGCCGCCGCCCCCCAGAAGAAGGAATGGTAACAGCAGAGCCCGCACCTTCACCGGCTAAATGACTGAGTTGCCGTTAGCAACGAAGCGAAGCCGCAGACTGCGAAGTCTGGCGACGTCCTCTTGACGTCGCCTTTTTTTGCGTCCGCCTCGAGGACCTTCTCCCGCCAAACCCCGGGTTCATGAAGAGGGTGCGCCCACGTTCAGTAGCTAGACTGTCGTCTCAGCTATTCCTGATCGTATGCCACCCAGCCGTACGAGCGGCTTCCACTCCTATTTCGCACTTTGACAATTGGTCTTCGTTTTTTCCGCAGAGAGTCTAGACATTTGTCTAGGTTTGCGTTATGCTTGGGGCATGGCAGACGATCTGATCGGCAAGTACGTTTCTTCGTGGCGGACGCATCATTTGCCGCCTACCGCGGCACTGATTCTGCCGCTTTTGCGGCAACTCGGCGTAG
>JBDKRC010000020.1:0-8101 GCA_039683575.1 Armatimonadia bacterium
GCTGCGGGTCCCGCTGTACCGCCTCTTGGTACCGCGCCTGCGCATTCTCGAACTTGTCAACCTTCAGGTACAGCGATCCAAGCGCGACCAGCACATCGACATTCTCAGGCCGAAGCTGCCGCGCTGCCTCATACTGCACAATGGCCTTGCCAGCCTCGCCGACCTTCTGCAAGGAGACCGCAAAGTTCGTGCGCGCGTCGAAGTCATTAGGATTGATCTTCAGCGCCCGGGTGTACTCATTCCACGCCTTCTCGTCCTTGTTCTGGCGCAGGTAGAGGTTCGCAAGGTTGTAGTGCCCGTCGAAGTACTGGTCATCCAGAGCAACCGACTGCTTGTAAGCCGCTTCAGCCGCGTCAAAGCGCCCCATCGCCAGGTACACGTTGCCAAGGTTGTTGTGGGCCACAGGATAGCGAGGATCGGCCCCGATAGACTGCTTCAGGTACTTCTCCGCGTCGGCGAGTTGTCCGAGTTGCAGATACGCCGACCCAGTCCAGCAAAGCAGCATCGGATGATTCGGCCGCTCCTTGAGCGCCGCCAGGAACTGCTCCAGCGCCAGCGTCATGTTGCCGGCCGCGTACGCCTGCTGCCCAAGCTCAGCCGCCCCCTGCGGGGTCTGAGCCAGCACCGGCGCCACAGTCATAACGAGCATAACCGGGAGCATCCGGAGCAATATGGTGCGATGCATTAAATGGCTCCTCGTGACGTGTAGGGCGCACCAGGGCGCCCGGCGACAGCCTACTCTCGACTTCTCCGTACGGCGGCGGCGATACCATCCGCGTCGATCCCCAACTCGCGCCAAAGCAGATCGCGGTTGCCGTGGCTGATGAATCTGTCCGGCAAGCCGATCCGCTCAATCTTACAGTTACAGACACCCCGCTCCTGCAGCAGTTCCAGCACGCCGGCCCCAAACCCACCTGCCAGCACATTCTCCTCCACCGTCACAATCGGGCCCTGCGCGGCCCGCTCCAGGATCAGCTGCTCGTCCAGCGGCTTGACGAACCGGGCGTCCACCACAGCCGCCTGCAGCCCCTCCTCCGCCAGCTTGTCGGCGGCCTTCAACGCCTCCGCCAACATGGTCCCGGCGCAGAGAATCGTGGCATCTTTGCCTTCGCGCGCCACCTTCGCCCGCCCTACCGGCAAAACCTGCATCTCGGCCGCAGTGTCCGCTCCGATGCCCTGAGCGCGCGGGTAGCGAATCGCGCTCGGTCCGTCGAGCTTCAGAGCCGTCTGCAGCATGTCACGCAGTTCCCGCTCATCGCTCGGAGCCATGATCGTCAGGTTGGGGATGTTGCGCAGGAAGCTCAGGTCGAACACACCATGGTGCGTCGGACCGTCATCCCCCACAAGGCCCGCACGGTCCAGAGCGAACACCACTGGGAGCTTCTGCAGACACACGTCATGCAGTATCTGGTCATAGGATCGCTGCAGGAAAGTCGAGTAGATGGCCACAACCGGCCGGAAGCCTCCAGCCGCCAGCGCCCCAGCGTACGTCACCGCGTGCTCCTCGGCCATCCCCACGTCGAAACACCGATCAGGGAACCGCTGCTTGAACTTCCCGAGCCCAGTCCCCACTATCATCGCCGCCGACACAGCGACTACCCGCCGGTCCTTCTCGGCAAGCTCGCACATCGCATCCCCGAACACCTGGCTATACCCCGGCGGCCCGTTGCGAGGCTCCGAGGTACCGTCAGCAATGTCAAAGGGGCGAGTGCCGTGGAACGTCTGGGGGTCACACTCCGCGGGGTCGTAACCCTTCCCCTTTGTCGTCAGCACATGCAGCAGCACTGGCCCTTTGAGCTTCTTGGCCTGCTCCAGCATGTCAATGGTCTGCCCGATATCATGCCCGTCTATCGGGCCTAAGTACGTGAAGCCGAGTTGTTCGAACAGCATCCCCGGTATCACGAGGTACTTCATACCCTCACGCAGCCGGTCCATGGCCATCATCATCGTGTCGCCGCCGGGCATGCGCTGCAGAAGCCGCTGCATGTCCCGTCGTGCCCGCCGCACCGTCGGTTCCACCCCCGCCCGCATGCGGGACAGATACGCCGCCATGGCCCCGACATTGGGGCTGATGCTCATCTCGTTGTCGTTGAGCACCACGAGCATGTCCACATTCTGCTGTCCGGCCTGGTTCAGCGCCTCAAAGGCCATTCCACCGGTCAGCGCGCCATCACCGATGACCGCCACCACATGCTCGTGCGTCCCCCGCAGGTCTCGCGCCGTCGCGAACCCCAGTGCCGCCGAAATCGACGTGCTGCCATGCCCCGCCCCCCAGGGGTCATGCTCGCTCTCGGACCGCAGAGGGAACCCCGAGGGCCCGCCGGCCTGCCTGATCTTCGGGAACTGCTGCCGCCGCCCGGTCATCAGCTTATGGGTATAGGATTGATGTCCTACGTCCCAGATTAGCTTGTCACGAGGCGAGTCGTACACCCGGTGCAACGCGATGGTAAGCTCCACCGTCCCCAGATTCGGCGCCAGATGCCCACCAGTGCACGAGACCGTCTGCACGATGTGTTCACGCACCTCCGCCGCCAACTCCACGAGTTCCTCGCGTGTCAGCCGCTTGAGGTCCCCCGGCCCACCGATCTTCTCCAGATGCTTGGCCATGCTCTATTGATCATCCCCAAATAACGTCTCGGGAACTGCCGGCTCCGAAGGGCTTTGTTCGCCTGGCCCTGCCTCCGGCGCTGTCAATTGCTCCACAATCGCCTCCGCCTCGGCAAGCTGCTGTTCGCAGAATGCTCGCAGCTTGCTACCTTCCTCAAAGAGCGCCAACGCCTGCTCCAGCGCGATGTCACCCGCGTCAAGCTGCTCGACGATCTCTTCCAACCGCACCAGGGCCTGCTCAAACGTCAGCTTGTCATCCGTAGCCATGTAACCCGCCTTTCCCTGATGCAAATCAGCCCGCGCATGCCGGGCAGACTATTCGCTGCTCGCAGTCAACGCGCCAAACTCTCCATCACCCACCGTGACCCGCAGCGTCTCACCGGCTGCCACCTCTGACACGGACCGGACCACCCGCCCGCCCGCATCTTTGCGGACGATGGCATAGCCGCGACTCAGGACCGCCAGCGGACTCATTGCCGCCAAGCCCACAACTGCTCTCTCCAGACGCCTGCGGCCTGCATCCAGCACCGTCTCCACCCCTGCCGACAGCCCCGCTACGGCTTCATCCAGCCGCTGCGCTCGCGCTTCCACAATCGCGCCGGGCCGCTGTAGCAACGGATGGCTGGCCACCCGCTGCAACTGTCGCCGGGCGCGGCCAACGTGCCCTCGCAGCCCCTCGCGCAGGTGCCGGTCGAGGGCACCAAGGTGGCGCTGCAGTTCCAGCACGTCGGGTGCCACCAACTCCGCCGCCGCGGAGGGCGTCGCCGCCCGTACGTCAGCGACGAAGTCGCAGATGCTGAAGTCTGTCTCATGTCCCACCGCCGAGATCACGGGCAACCGGCTTGCGAACACCGCCCGCGCCACGGCCTCTTCGTTGAAGCACCACAAGTCTTCCAGCGACCCGCCCCCGCGGCCCACGATCAGCACGTCGAGCCTTCCGAGCGAGTTTGCGTACTGAATGGAACGCACAATGCTACCCGCCCCCGCCTCGCCCTGCACGACAGTCGGGATCACGACAATTCGCCCCAGTGGGTAGCGGCGGGAGATGATGCTGATCAGGTCGCGAATGGCGGCCCCGGTCGGCGAGGTAATCAGCCCTATGGCCCGTGGAAAGCGCGGCAGTGGACGCTTGCGCTCAGGGGCAAACAGCCCTTCAAGTTCCAGTTTGGCCTTCAGGGCCTCCAGCGCTGCCGCGAGATCGCCGACGCCGTCCGGTCGTAGCGCCTTGACGAGCAGCTGATACCGCCCGTTCTTCTCATAGACGCTGATGTTCCCATCCGCGACGACTCGCATGCCGTTTTGGGGCTCGAAGCGCAGCTTGCAGGCGGCGCCCCGGAAGCAGACGCACGTCAGGGTGCTGTTTTCGTCTTTGAGTGAAAAATACAGGTGGCCGGAGGAGTGCCTGGTGAAGTTGGAGATCTCGCCCTGCACCGTCACGTCCTGCAGGATCTCGTCCCGCTCCAACAGGCGCTTGATATGCGCGGTGACCTGCGAGATGCTAAGAGGTTGTGGCGTAATCAAGGTATGACACCCGTGTAGGCCGGGGAGGGACAAGCTGAGATGTCATGATGGCAGACGTCAAGCCATACTCGGTCAGTACTGCTACTCACTAACGGCGCCTTCCTCCGCCTCTTCCTTGGCCGCCTGCGCCCGGGCGTATGCGCCCAGGATACCGTTCACGAACTTGCCGGATTCCGGCCCCCCGTACTCTTTGGCAAGCTCCACCGCCTCATTGATCACGGCACTTGAGGGCACGTCAGGGCAGTATCTAAGCTCTGCGAGCGCCAACCGGAGGATGTTACGGTCAATGCCTGGCATCCTGTCCATGGCCCACTCGTGCGAGAAGCGCGGTATGAGGCCATCGATTTCCGCGCCGTGGCGGAAGTAGATGTCCGCCAGCCGCCGACCGAAGTGCTCGATCTCGGCCTGCAGCTTCTCGCGCTCGTCCGGCCGCATCCCCCACTCTTCCATGAGCACGGCGATGGTGTGATCCGCGTTGCTCATGGCCACGCCCGGCCCGCTCCCTCCGATGTCTGCCTCGAACAAAATGCTGAGGGCCAGTTCCCGAGCCTTACGACGTGCTCCAGCGGTCTTCACAATCGCCTCCAAGGTGCAATGCGACCTTTGTATATCAGTGCGGGCGTTCCCTGTACTGTGGGAAGCTGGTGAGACACCCTTTAGTTCTAACAGTCCCCGCTGATCGCCAAGACGCCGATCACCGCTCCCACCACTACCATGATGGTCAGCAGCACGGCCGCCCAGAAGCTGTGCGCCAAAATGGCCACTGCTCCGATACCAAACGCGAAACCAGCGCCAACTAGTGCCCGCCAAAACGGATGGATAGTGCCGTTCACAGCCTGTCCTCCTCGGCGCCTGACATGCGGCGCTCCAGGAAATGGGTATCTACCTGCGCCCGCCGGAAGTGTGCGTTACCCAGCAGTCGCAGGTGGAACGGAATCGTGGTCCTGATGCCCTTGACGACCATCCCGCGCAAGGCCCCCTCCATCTTGGAGATCGCCGCCGCGCGGTTGTTGTCCCAGCAGATAACCTTCGCGACCATCGGGTCGTAGTATGACGAGATGACCGAACCCTCTCCCACGCCCGTATCCACGCGCACTCCGGGGCCCTGCGGTATCCGCCATTCGCTCACGGTTCCTGGCGACGGCGTGAACTCCCGGTCGCCATCGGCCGCCAGTATGCGGCACTCGATCGCATGGCCGTTGAACCAGATCCGCCCCTGCTCGTGGGTCAGCTTCTCCCCGGCCGCGATCCTGATCTGCTCGCGTACGATGTCAACACCGGTCAGCATCTCCGTTACCGGGTGCTCAACCTGCACGCGGGTGTTCATTTCCATGAAGTAGAAGCGACCGCGCTTGTCCAGCAGGAACTCGATGGTCCCCGCGTTGACATAGCCGACGGCCTGCGCGGCCTTGACCGCCGTCTCGCCCAGTCGCCGCCGCAGGGCATTTGAGACGACCGGACAGGGGGCCTCTTCCAGAAGCTTCTGGTTGCGATACTGAATCGAGCACTCGCGTTCGCCAAGGTGGATCACATTGCCATGCTTGTCGGCAAGAATCTGCACCTCGACGTGGCGCGGCTCTTCGATGTCTTTCTCAACATACACTTCGCCGCTGCCGAAGGCCGCCCGCGCTTCCGCCCGGGCCTTCTCAAGCTGCGAACCCATCTCCTCGGCGTTTTGCACCACGCGGATGCCCCGCCCGCCGCCGCCGTTTACCGCCTTCACGCGCACGGGGTAACCCATCGCGTCCGCGACTTCCCGCGCCTCACGCAGGTCATTGATCGGCCCGTCGCTACCGGGAATGATCGGCACTCCCGCCGCCTGCATGGTCTTGCGTGCCTCGGCTTTGTCGCCCATCTTGGCGATCACATGCGAGGGTGGACCGATGAAGGCGATCTTGCAGGCTTCGCAGACTTCCGCAAACGAGGGGACTTCCGACAGATTCCCGTAGCCGGGGTGAATCGCCTCAGCGCCGGTAATGACCGCGGCGCTGATGATATTGGCGGCGTTGAGATAGCTGTCGCGATTAGGGGCGGGCCCGATGCATACGGCCTCATCGGCCAGGCGCACATGCAGCGCGTCAGCGTCGGCCTCGGAATACACTGCTACGGTGGCGATTTTGAGCTCGCGGCAGGCTTGCATGACTCGGCAAGCAATCTCGCCGCGATTGGCCACCAGGATCTTTTCGAACATGGAACTCCTCAAGCGCCGGCAACACCCGGATGGCGCCGGTGTGAGATAGAGGAACAACGTACGCCTATGCCGCCCATGGACGTCGCCAACTACATGCCCCTACACTTCCACCTCAGTACTTCTCGTGACCTGGCGTTGTACACCAGACCTTCCCCGTCTGCGGATCGTACCCGTAGGGCTTACCGCTGATGGGGCACTTGCTGATGGAGGCTGTCACCCCGGTATCAATCCGGGCTGGCGGCGCCTCACCCGTCTGGGTCTCCATCATCACGTTCTGTCGAAGCTGGTTCAGGTTCGACTGACACTCAACCGATTCCGCCTTCTGCATGGCCCGCACGGGAACCGACTTCTCATTCGCCTTGCCCTTCCCGCGCAGCCCCAGGTACCCGCCCGCCAGGATCAGGATGATCACTACGACCACCAAGAGCTCAATCAGAGCAAATCCGCGATGGCTCTTCTGGCGAACTCGTTCGGACACAGACATGGTCATTCACCTGACGGCAATGAGCTTCGAGCTACCCAACCTCAATGACGAACAGTGGATCCCCGTACTGCACCCCGTGCCCGTCCTCCGCCAACACCTCCACCAGCGTCCCGCTCACCGGACTGGACACTTCGGTCGGCTTGCGCAGCACCTCTACGCCCCCCAGCGCTTGCCCTTCCTTGACCTGATCCCCGATCTGCACCAGCGGCTCGCCACCAGGTAGCTTACCCCGGTAGAACAACCCGACCACGCGGGCTTTGACCGTCACGCGGCCCTCGGGGGACACCTCCGGCCCGCCAGCTGCTTTGCCCGTAGCAGCCGCCGGCGCCGCCACAGGCGCCTCTGGCGCCTCAGCGACCACCGGCGCGACCATCCGCACCAGCCGGATCGTCGTGTCGCCCTCTTTGACGCTGATCTCCCCCGCCGACGACCCTTTCAGGACCTCTAACAGTTCCAACACCCGTTCGCGATCAATTGTCACGTGTTGCCCTCTCAACTGTTCTTGGATCGTCAACTGCTAGCTGGTAACTCGGGTGACATATTCGCCGCTGCGGGTATCCACGCGGATGATGTCATCCTGGTTCACAAACAGCGGCACCGTCACCACATGACCGCCCTCGAGCGTGGCCGGCTTGTTGCCCCCCTGTGCCGTGTCGCCGCGCAGCCCCGGCTCGGTCCGAATGACACGCCGGTCCACGGTATTCGCTACTTCAATGCCGAGGATCTTTGAATTGTGGATGATGAAGAACACGGATTCGCTGTCCTTCAGCCACTTCGCCTGGTCCGCGATCTGCTCGGCGGACAGTTCGATCTGGTCGTAAGTCTCCAGGTCCATGAACACGTACGTGTCGCCGGTGGCGTAGAGGAACTGCATTTCCTTGCGGTCCACGCGCGCAGGCTCGACCTTTTCGCCGGACCGGAAGGTCTTGGAGAGCACGTTGCCGGTCTCCATGTCTCGCAACCGCGTGCGCACCACAGCCTGGCCTTTGCCAGGTTTGTGGAATTCCTGAGTCACGATCTGGTAGACCTTGCCATCGAGTTCGATGGTCAGACCGGTCTTAAAGTCAGAAGTGGAAATCACTTATTGCCTCCAACAGCATATACGTCAAAAAGCTAAAGACCATCGCGACGACGGTCCTCCAAGTGACCGGATTCTAACATGAAGGGCGCAGAAGAGTCAAAAGGCCCTGCACCTGGTCCCTCAGGCCGCCAGCTTACGCCCCTCCTGCGCTTCTTTACGGGCCTGCTGCTCTGCCTCACGGCTCAGGTACATCATCACCGCAGCCGGGATCACACTC
>JBDKRC010000021.1:0-51274 GCA_039683575.1 Armatimonadia bacterium
ACGAGTAACACCATCAGCCACTACGGCGTGGTCGTCAACCAGGGCTGGCAACAGACGATGTACCCTGGGTACCTGAACACGCTGGCCTCAGCGCCGGGCGTGCAACTGATGGACGCCTCGGCGGAGAAGGTGGCGTACCCGTCTGCGGCTTCAGAATACCGCCGCAGCGTGGCGCTCATCGACATCTCGCCGGAAAGCTCATACCTGCTGGATATCTTCCGGGTCAAGGGCGGTTGGGAGCATGACTATAGCTTCCACGGCCCTGCGTTCCCTGAATTCACCGTAAGCGGCGGACAGCCCGGACCGGCGCAGACCAAGGGGACGCTGGCCGGGGAGGACGTGCCCTTTGCCGGGACACCCAAGCAGGCCTCTGACACCGGAATGGCCCTGCCGCTGAGCGGCGGCGAGGGCGTGCTCAAGGACAACCGCCCGTACGACCAGCGCTCACTCGACGGCTGGTCCACGTACTACTCCGGATCGGATGTCCTGTGCCGCAAGGTCGGGGCCGTGATGAGCCTCAAGGCCCAGGTCAAACCCGGCAAGTACAAGGTCTTCCTGCACGCATACGACTACAATTCCGGTGTGAACGCGGTGGACGTGACCATTGGCGATCAGACCCGCAACTTCCGCTGGGAGCCGTCAGGACAAGTCGGCTACCGCTGGGTGAGCCAGGAGTTCGCGCTCGACAAGCCAGCCGAGAAGATCACGCTGACGGCCAAAGAGCAGGGACAGAACTACATCCTGATTGAAAATCTGACTGTGACCACTGACCTGGAGGCGACGGAGCCGCGGGTGTGGGATCCGAGCACGAGTGGGTTCCAGTACCTGTCCAACGTGCGGCGGATGAAGCCGCAAGGCACATGGTCGGCTACGTGGCGCGATCCTGCCAAGGACCTCGGTCTGACACTCACAATACCCCCACAAGTGGCCCAGGAAGCGATTCTGTGCGATGCCGAGCCGGAGTTGGCCCCTGGGATGCCCAAAACGCTCCAGTACGTCCTGGCGCGCAATGAGGGCAAAGGCAACGATCTGACTTCGACCTTCGTGGCAGTCGCCGAGCCGCACCAGGGGGCAGCGCAGGTGAAGTCCGTAGAGCGCCTGACGTCGCCGCAGGCGCTGGAGGGTACCGTGGGGCTGCAGATCAAGCTGCCGGATGCCCTGCACCTGATCCATAGCTCAACCAAGCCCGGAGAGCGGGTAACATGGCAAGGCGCCGCGGAGCCCCTCTCAGCGGCCGCGGAGTTCGCTCTCCTGGTACTGGACGGCAAGGGCCTCAAGAGCGCGTCCCTGGTCAATGGAACGCAGCTACAGTACGGCGCCTTCGACCTCAAGGTCGAGCCCTCTCCGGCTGGCAACGTCGTGAGCGTTGACCACGCGCACAACAGCATCGTGATCGACGGGGCGCTCAAGGCTGCAGACATGTTCATGGACCGCATTCTGATTAGTGGCAACGAGCGCCACCAGACCAGTTACACGATTAAGAGCGTGAAAGCCGAGGGCGGCCGCACCACGCTGGGCTTTGGTGACACTCTCTTCGTGGTTGGCATGGGCAAAGTGACGGGCATGGACCAGAAGGCGGGAACCATCTCCACCGATACCCAGTTGAATGGCTACGGGCGCGTGGATGGCGGGCAGCACGCCGGACGGTGGCTGTACAATGAAGATAAGACCAAGGGCTTCAGGATTGCGAGCTTCAATGGGACGGTCTTCAAGCTGGAGAAGGTAGAAGGGGAGCTGGCCACGATTTTCAGCGACGCCGATGGTGACGGGCTGAAGCGCTTCTGGATCAGCGACATCGGGCCCGGAGACACCTTCCGCATCCCGACGATCACGCATGTTGAACGGGCAGGCAACGGGACCTACAGGGTGCGGATGATGACTGATGTACAGTTGACGGTGCAGGGCCGATAAGCCCACGAGAGGCAGACCCATGAACATTCCAGCCCCAGACGAAGCCATCGCCGCGCTGCTGAATGCCGCGTATGAGCCGCTCCGGGCCCTCCCGCGCGTGGTGCCGGAGCCGGTCGAGCCGGCACTGGTCACACCCGAGGAGATCGTCGCCCGCCGCGCCCAGGGATGGTTTGGTGAGAACTGCACCGCCACTATGCGCGACGGCAAGCTGGTTGCGCTCCTGGACTTCCAGGTCACAGGTGATGAAGCCAGCATTGGCGCTTTTGTGACCCACCCGGACTACCGGCGGCAGGGCCTCGGCAGCGCAAATCTGGCCACCGCGCTTGAAGCCATGCGGGCCACCGGTGCGGCCACTGTCCGCACCGCATCTTTCGTCGATTCGCGCAACCTCGCGGCCTGCGACTGCCTGGAGAGTGCCGGGTTCACGGTACGGGACCCAGAGCACCAGAATATCGTGATGCAGATCGACATGGACGCGTACCAGCCTCTGCCGGTCGAACTGCCGCCCCGATACCGCATCGAGTCGCTCCGTCTCGAGTGGCTGGAAGCGTGGATGACGGTCAAGAACCGGGTCTTCGAATCCTCCGGCGGCCCGGACTGGTTCAGGTCGGTGTTCGCTGACCGTTGGGACTTCGAATGGCCGGGCTGGCACGTGCTCTTCCATGGCGACGAAATGATCGGCACCGCCGGAGCAGACCTGCACCGCGATCCCGCCCATCCTGAGCTCTACAGCGGCTGCCAGATCGAGTATGTGGCCGTATACTCCGAGCACCGGGGCCTACGCCTGGGCGAGATGCTGGTGGGGGCCTGCCTGAACTATGCCAAGCGGCTGGGCGTCAAGCCCTGCCAGCTCATCACCCAGCCCTTCCGCGTCCCCGCGATCAAGCTCTACGAGCGCCTGGGGTTCCGGAAGGTCCGCGAGAATCGTACCTATGAACGGTTGCTATAGTCCCAGATGAAACCACGCGAACAGGCCGTCCAACAGCTTTTCTCCCGCATTGCTCGCTACTATGACGTGCTCAACACGGTCATCAGCTTCGGCCTCCACGGGCGCTGGCGGCGTGCCGCCGTTCGCATGCTGGCGCCCCAGCCGGGCTGGCGCTGCCTTGACCTCTGCGCCGGCACGGGTGACTTCGCCATCGCGGTGCAGCGCCTCGGCGCCAGCCCGGTGGCCGTTGACATGACGCCCGAGATGCTTCAGGTCGCCCGCCGCCGCACGTCGGGAGAGTTGCCGACCGTGGTTGCCGACGGCTTTGCCTTGCCCTTCCCCGACGAGAGCTTTGACTGCGCCACCCTCGGCTTTGCGCTGCGGCATTCGCGCGAAGACCTGGTGCTGTTCCTGCGCGAACTCCGCCGGGTGATCAAACCGGGGGGACGCGTGATCTCCCTGGAGCTCTCCCACCCGCCCAACCGCCTCTGGCGCTTCCTGTCGGGCCTCTACATCCGGCTCTTCCTGCCCATCATTGGGGGGCTCTACGACCGGGCCGCCTACCGCTACCTCTCCGAGTCGCTGGACGGCTTCCCCGACGCCCCCGGCCTGGCCCGCGTCTTCATCGACGCCGGCTTCTCGCGCTGCGAGTACCGTCTGCTCGCAGGCGGCAACGCGGCCCTTCACCTCGCCATAGCGTGACCTCATCCGAGACAATGGGAAAGACGATGGGGATTGCGACCTCAGGGGGCCGGTGAGATCGTGAGGGTTTCAGACTGATAGATGGCGCTGAGGTCCAGTTCGCCGCGCGGGTCGGCCATTGCCACGTTGCGGCTCTCGCGGCCAGTGCGCCCGCGCATTGCCACCAGGTGCCGTGACGAGGGTGCAACTCGGTACGCCCCACTGCTCAGCACCAGCCGCAGCGGCGTTTCCCCCGCTCCTTCGACGTCAAAGCCCTTACGCGCGTTGCGTACCATCGCGCCCCCGCCAAACACCCGCAGCACCACGCGCTCCGCGCCATACTCCTGAACCTCGACCGTAGCGTCTTCCGCGCGGGGCTGGACCAGCAGCGGAATCCGCATCAGGCGCTTCACCTGCCGCTCCGGCACCCTGGCCAGGATGAGCGCGGTCCCCGCGGGCAGCCCACGCTCAATGGGCGACGCCATGAACTGCGCCACGGCCCCAAGGTAGGCCCGGCTGCCGGCAGCATACGCCGAGACTTGCCCCACCGCCAGTTCATCAGCCGCATTCAGAAGCTGCAATCCCTCAGCGTCACCACTCATCTGCATTGTAGCGGGCAGCAGCCCCGTCTGCATCAGTTCATACGAGGCCCGGCGGCTCAGCAGGCTCGCGTGCAGAGCACTGCTCAACGGGTCGGTCACCGGCCAGTACTGCCAGAGCGGATGCGTCGCAAACAGCCCGAGACCGCTGCCCTGCGCCCGGCCGATCAGTCCCGCGAAGTGCGGGACCTTCTCTTCATCGAAGCGCACCGACAAGGTCGCCACAGGCACCGCAGTCTCAAGTAGCGCGGCCTCGGCGGCCCAGCCGCTCACGGTCCAGGGTTTGCGCTCGGTGGCCGGGCCAGTGTTGCTCTTCCTGGCGCTGAACAACCCCTCTGATCTCGCGCCGGGATGCAGGCCGGGGAGACCGTGCAAGGCCGTGGCGCCGACGGTCAGGTCGCCCACGCGTTCGGTAAGGTCCCCCATCTGGGCGATGCCGAAGTACTGAGACAAGTCCTCCGGCAGCGTCGCCCAGGAGCCGCTTTCGTACATCCCGAGCCCCAGGTCGGCGATTGCCGCTCCACCCTTCCCAATGTATTCCTCCAACTGCACTGCCTGGGGTCTCGGCAGCCGCAAACATGCAGGAAGCAGGATGGCACCGTACTGGTCCAACTCAGCCTGCGGCAGGTCATCGACACACAGGTAGTCAACGAGACCGTACCGCGACCCAAACTTCAGGCAGTTGATCAGGGTGCTCGGTTCCCCCGGCAGCAGCCCGGTCAGGTAGCCATAGACGGGCTGGGACGTCACCGCAAACCCCTCGGCATACGGCGAGTACACAAGCGCTGTACTGGCCTTCGGAGCAACGCCGAAGGTCAGATCGCGCCACGAACTGACGTTGCGCGTCAGGTGGCGCTGCCGTACAGGGAGCCGCTGCTCGAGCTCGTATACTTCCGAGATCAGCGACCAGTCTTCCAGGGCAAAGCCGCTCGCGCCATGCAGCGCCGCCTGTGCTATCCAGTCCCGCAGCTTGTCCTGCGTGTATACAGGACTTGACCGATAAGGGACACGGAACACCGGCAGTGCCCCGAATCTTCCTCCGCGCCGCGCCATGTCAACCGCCTGCACGTTGTGGGCGTCAACGTCGGCCTCAAGCACATCAGGCGGCATGGAGACGCACACCATATCGTAGCCGTCAGGGATCGAGGCCAGGCTGCGGTAGAGCGTCACACGCCCCGTCAGCACCGGGCGCTTGTCATCAACCGCTCGGATCGCCTCCAGCCACAGCTTCATCGTCTCGCGGAAGGCCCATACCTGGTATTCGGCCACATCCACCGACGCGCGCCCGACCTGGTAGGGGGTATTGGCATCAACCTTCCCCGCCTGTTCCCGCGTGATAGAGGGCCATGTGGGAAAGTTGGAGCCCCAGAAAGCGTTCAGATCCCCCAGCGAGGGATAGCCTCGCTGCAGGTAGTGCCGGAAATCATCGTCCGAATACCGCAGGCTGCGCTCCAGCGAGTGTCCCGTCCCCCACGCCGTTACGCCAGGCTCGTCCTTGAGCGCGGTTACGATATACCTGATGAGTTCGCGTACACTACCCGTGTACTGCTCATTGAGCGGGCTGACCTGATATGCACTGGTGAGACAGGTCGGCAGGCCGATGATGACTTTGAGGTTGTCCTTCTGGGCGGATCGAATGAGGGTGAGGCACGGCTGGAGATCGCTGACGTCGGAGGGTAGTAAGTCGATGTAGAGGGTATTGAGGCCCAGGTCCTTGATGGCCTGGGTGCTGCCACCGCGTTCGAGACCATAGCAGAAGGCGAAGGGCCCAACGCCCGGCTTGGCATGGACCGCCGTTGATAGCAGGCAGAAGGTGAGGTAGATGAGTGCGAACGGGAGTAGGCGTTTGGTGTTCATGAGGTGAGGCCTGCCCATCCGAGCGATCGCGTCACCCCTTGGAGGGATCTTCCTTGGGCTCGCTATCAGCTTGCAGGGCCCGAGGCAGCCACTCATCCTGCGTCTCGAGCGCATGACGGGCGGCAGCCTGCTCGGCTTTGCGCTTGCTCGGGCCGGTCCCGACACCGATGGTCACTCCGCCGAAGTGGACTTCAACCGTAAACTTCAGATCGTGGTCGGGCCCCTCGACGCCAGCCACATGGTACTTGGGCAACTGCCGCAGGTGGCTCTGCAGTAGCTCTTGCAGTCGGGTCTTGTGGTCGAAGTGATTGAAGCCTGGCTCGGCTGAGTGCTGTTTGAGGTCCAGATACGGTAACAGGAACTGGCGCGTCACTTCCAGGCCGGCAGCCAGGTAGATGGCGCCCAGCAGCGACTCGACGGCATCGGACAGGAGGGAACTCTTGGTGCGTCCCCCGGACTCTTCCTCACCGCGGCCGAGCATGAGATACCGACCCAGGTTCATCTTCTGGGCGATCTGCGCCAGCGAACCGGCGCGCACTGCCGCGGCTTTCGTTTTGGTGAGGATGCCTTCGGGGACGTCGGGGTTCTGGCGGAACAACTCGTCCGCCACAATGAGGTCCAGCACAGCGTCGCCCAGGAACTCGAGGCGCTGGTTCGACTGGTTGGCATCCAAGCCATGCTCACGCACGTAGGAGCCGTGCTGAAACGCCAGCCGCAGGAGGTCGTCCGGCATGTCTGGCAGGTTCAACTCGCTTCGAACTTCGTTCCATTCGGGGACGGCCATGCCATCATCTCGCGCCAAAGGAGCGGCCCTAATCTTCCATAAGCTTAACGATCAGTACCGCGTTGTGACCACCAAAGCCGAAGGAGTTGCTCATGCCGGCCTTCCCCTTGAACTCTCGATGCTCGCCAATGACCACGTCCGAGCCTACGGAGTCATCAGGGTCATTGCAGTTAAGCGTAGCGGGGACCACGCCTTCTTGGAGCATGCGCAGGGTCAGAGCCAACTCGGTGGCGCCGGTCGCGCCAAGCTGGTGGCCATGGATGGACTTGGTCGAACTGACTAGCGGACCATCGCTGCCGGGGGCAAACACCTGTGTCAGGGCTCTGGCTTCCATGTCGTCGCCGTTGGACGTCCCGGGTGCATGGGCGTTGACGTAGGCGACGTCTTCGGCGTTCAGCTTAGCGTGCTTCAGCGCAGCCTTCATGGCCCGCGCCGCGCCGCCGCCACAGGCATCCGGAGCGGTAATGTGATAGGCATCGCCGCTCATGCCGTAGCCGACCAACTCGCCAAGGATATTGGCGCCGCGCTCCCGGGCATAGTCGAGGTCCTCAAGAATCATGGTCGTCGCGCCCTCACCGATGACGAAGCCATCACGGGTGCGATCGAAGGGACGGCAGGCCGTGAGGGGATCATCGTTGCGCTCTGATAGCGCCCCGGCCGAGCAGAAGCCCGACAGCGCGGTGCTGGTGACAGCCGCTTCGGCGCCGCCGCTGATCATGGCCTTGGCCATGCCACGACGGATGATCTCGGCGGCCTCGCCAAGGGCGTGAGTGCCGCTGGCACAGGCGGTGACGACGGCAAGATTCGGGCCGCGCGCGCCGAATTCGATGGAGACCAGGCCGGAGGCCATGTCGATGATCATCATCGGCACCAGGAACGGACTGACGCGGTTGGGTCCGCGCTCCAGCAGAATCTGGTGCTGACGCTCCCACGTGTCCATGCCGCCGATCCCTGAGCCTATCAGGACGCCGATGTCATCACAGTTTGACTCGTCGATTACGAGCCCCGATTGCTCGAGAGCCATCTTGGTGGTGTACAGAGCGTACCGCGCGAAGGGGTCGGCCCGCTTGATGAGCTTGGGGTCGAACTTCTCCTCAATATCGTCAAGGGGCGGCACCTGGGCTGCGATGCGCGTCTTGTACTCTGAAGCGTCCATCTTTGTGATGGGGCCAATGCCGGACTTGCCGGCGAGGCAGTCGTTCCAGAGGGCGTCTAGACCAACGCCACTGGAAGATAGAGTGCCTATGCCTGTGATGACTACGCGATTGCTCATTGAATCACCGTCCCTCTAGGATAGCGGAGGGGCTGGAAGGTCGTGTTTGCGCCCAAATCGCTGGCAGTCCGAGACTGTGAGAGAACGCTGCGGACAGCCCTGAGCGGTCCGAAGCATCCTCCCACAGTACGGGGACAATGGTCAGTCTGAGAGAGTGTCAACCGGGGCCATTTAGCCCGAGACACCCTTCCCTTCAAGATAGCGGACGGCATCGCCGACGGTCCGAATCTTCTCGGCATCTTCGTCGGGGATGTCAACGTTGAACTCGTCCTCGAGGGCCATGACCAACTCGACGACATCGAGGGAGTCCGCCTTCAGGTCGCCGTCAAAGGAAGCGCTTTCGGTTACCTGGCTCTCCTCGACTTTGAGCTCCTTAGCGATCAACTGCTGCACGCGTTCGAACAACGCCATGCATCTTCACCTCCGGTGTGCTGTGGGCCAATGGGCCCGGCTCTGGATTTCCTATGACAGGACGACTAACTCACATTATGAGTCCGCCGTCGATGTTGAGGCACTGTCCGGTCACATAACCGGCCTCCGGTGAGGCCAGGAACGCGACGACTGCAGCGACGTCCTCGGGCGTGCCGGGACGGTGCAGCGGGATCCGGGTCAGCCACGCATCGCGGGCTTCCTCAGATAGTACGTGGGTCATGTTCGTCTGGATGAACCCGGGCGCGACGGCGTTGGCGGTGATGTTGCGGCCGCCAAACTCCTGCGCCACGCTCTTGGTAAGAGAGATCAGGCCGCCCTTGGAGGCCGCATAGTTGGCCTGGCCGGCGTTTCCGCCCACGCCGACTACTGAGGCGATGTTGACGATG
The DNA here is from genome assembly GCA_039683575.1 of Armatimonadia bacterium. GTDB lineage: Bacteria > Armatimonadota > Zipacnadia > Zipacnadales > UBA11051 > JAJFUB01. The sequence goes on from JBDKRC010000021.1 coordinate 8,852, forward strand.
CGGCCGTACTCGGCCTTCATCATCGGGCGCACGACTGCCTTCGTGCAAAGGAACGCGCCCTTGAGGTTGATATTAAGCACGATGTCCCACTGCTCTTCCTTCATCCGCAGGAGCAGGCCGTCCTTGGTGATCCCGGCGTTGTTGACGAGAATGTCAATCTTGCCGAATTCGGCCATCGCAGCCTCGACCATCTTCTCGCAGTCATCGGAAGAGGTGACGCTGCCAATGGTGACGAGGGCACGGCGCCCCATCGCTCGGATGTCAGCAGCCACACGCTCGGCACCCTCGGCGTTGATGTCGTTGATGACGATGTTGGCGCCCTGGGAAGCCATCTTCTTGGCGATGGACTCACCGAGGCCGCCGCCGGAGCCGGTAATGATCGCGACTTGGTCCTGTAGTGGCATCATGTTCGGAACCCTCAATAGTTGCGGTTAAGACTGTAGTGCGGCTACGACGTCGGCGATCGCTTCCGGGCCATCGGCATTGTAAGCCGCCACGTCCGGCGCGCTTCGCTTGAGCATGTTGGCCAGGACCTTGCCGGGACCGACCTCGATGAAGGCGGTCACGCCCATGGCTATCATGCGGTTAATGCTGTCATCCCAGCGGACCGAGCCGGTGAGCTGCGCGAGCAGGGCCTGGCGGATGCTCGCAGCGCTTGTGCGCTCGGCGGCGTCCACGTTTGAAACCAGGGGCACTGTCGCGTCCTGCAGATCCACCTGCGCCAGCACCTCAGCAAAGCGGTCGGCAGCAGGCTGCATGAGCGGCGAATGGAAGGCGCCACTGACGTTCAACGGCATCACGCGCCGAGCGCCAGCCTCGGACGCTAGTTCGGAAGCGCGCCTGACAGCCGGCTCTTCACCGGAAATCACGATCTGCCCGGGGGCATTCAGGTTCGCCACGCAGACGATGCCGACCTCCTGGGCCTGCGCGACCGCCTGTTCCAGAGCCTCACGGTTCAGGCCAATCACGGCGGCCATCGTCCCGCCAACCTGCTGGCCGACCTCGGCCATGAGCTGCCCGCGGATCCGCACCAACCGGGCTGCGGCAACTGCGTCGAGACAACCTGCGGCGACAAGAGCGGAGTACTCACCCAGACTGTGCCCTGCCACCACGGCAGGCCCTATGCCCTGTTCCTGCAGCACAGCGTTCACGGCGACCGAATGCGCGAGCAGCGCCGGCTGCGCGTTCTGCGTCTGCGTCAGGTCCTTATCCGGCCCCTCGAACATGAGAGTGAGCAGGCCCAGCAGTGTACCCTCGATGTCGTCGAGGACTGCTTTGGCGGTGGGCGAGGTCTCATAGAGACTGCGGGCCATGCCGACCGATTGTGATCCCTGTCCGGGGAAGATGAAGGCGATCATGGTTCAGTACTCACGCATACTGGCCTACTGGCCGAGTTCCTGCTTGAGCTTGCGGGTCAGCGCCGGCACGACCTCGAACAGGTCGCCGACGATCCCGTAGTGTGCCACCCCAAAGATCGGGGCGTCGGGGTCGCTATTGATGGCAACGATACAGTCGGAGGAGCCCATGCCCGCCAGATGCTGGACCGCGCCGGAGATGCCGCACGCGATGTACAGCTTGGGCTGAACCGTCTTGCCCGTCTGACCGACTTGGTGGTAGGCGGGGATCCAGCCAGCATCAACGGTGGCGCGGGAGGCGCCGACAGCCGCGCCGATGACTTCGGCGAGCTCGCGAATGAGGGCAAAGTTCTCGGCCTTGCGCAGGCCGCGGCCGCCGGAGACGATGATCTCGGCGTCCTGCACGTCAATTGCGTCCGTGCCCTCTTCCTTGATGATCTCGATGATCTTGGTAGCGATGGACTTCTCGTTGAGATTGACCGTCTCGCGGATGATTTCGGCGGTGCGGGAGGCGTCAGGCTGCGCCTTCTTCATCACGCGGGGGCGCACCGTGGACATCTGCGGCCGGGCGTTGCGGCACTGGATGGTGGCCATGACGTTGCCGCCGAAGGCCGGGCGCGTCTGCTGCAAGAGCCGCGTCTCGGGATCGATGGCGAGGCCGGTGCAGTCGGCAGTAAGGCCGGCGCCGATGCGAGCCGCGATACGGGAAGCCAGGTCGCGCCCCATGGTGGTCGCGCCGATGAGCACGATCTCCGGCTTGTGCTTGTTGATGAGGCCGCAGATGACGCTGGTGAACGGGTCGGTCCGGTACTGCGCGAGCGTCTCATGCTCGACGAGGTAGACCTTGTCCGCGCCATACTGCGCCGCGATCTGCGCCAGGCCCTCAACGTTCTGACCGGCGAGGACCAGCGAGACTTCGGTGACGAGTTCGTCCGCGAGCTTCCGGCCTTCGCTGAGCAGCTCAAGCGTAACGTCCGCAAGCTTGCCATCATGCGTCTCGGCCAGCACCCACACGCCCGAATAGAGGCTCGTGTCTACCTCTTCCTTGCGCTGCACTTCGAGGACGATCGCACCGAACTTGCAGCTTCCAACGCAGGCGCCGCAGCTAGTGCAGTCATCGGTGAAACGGGCCTTGCCGTCAACAACCTCAACCGCGCCGTAAGGGCAAGCGCTCACGCAGAGCTTACAGCCCGTGCATTTGTCAATGTCTATGTAGATGCCCATTGCGTCAGACGACCTCCAGGCGAACAATCAAACGGTGTATGGAGGGGCCGAGCTTCAGCCGGCCCAGCCCGGCAGCTAGATAACCTGCTTCTCGCGCAGCTTGCCTACGAGCTGCTCGACGACCTCGGCGGCCTCGCCCTCGAGGCGCTCGCCCTGCGAGTGCCGCTGCGGCGCGAAAACGCGCACAACATTGGTCGGCGACCCATTGAGCCCGCAGCGCCCGGTGTCCGCGCCGATGTCCTCGGCGGTCCACGACGGGATTTCCTTCTTGCGGGCCTTCATGACGTTCTTGAGGCTGCCGTGCCGCGGCTCGTTCATCTGCTTGACCACGGTGATCAGACACGGTAGACGCGTCTCAACGATCTCAAAGCGGTCGGACAGCAGCCGCTTGACCTTCGCCTTCTTGCCCTCGACTTCGAGGTCGATAGCGTAGGTGACCTGCGGGATGCCGAGATGCTCGGCCAGACCAGGGCCAACCTGCGCCGTGTCGCCGTCGAAGGCCTGCTTGCCGCAGATGATGAGGTCATAGTCGGCGATCTTCTTGACCGTCTGTGACAGCGTGTAGGAAGTGGCGAGGGTGTCGCTGCCGGCGAAGGCACGGTCGCAGACGAGAATGGCCTCGTCAGCGCCCATGGCCAGAGCGTCGCGCAACGCCTGTTCGGCCTGCGGCGGGCCCATCGTGATGACAGTGACCTTGCCGCCGTGCTTCTCGACAAGCTGCAGCGCGCATTCGATCGCGTTCTCATCGAAAGGATTGATGATGCTCGGTACGCCCTCACGCACCAGCGTGTTGGTTACCGGATCAATCTTCACTTCCGTGGTATCCGGGACTTGTTTGATGGAAACGATGATATTCATATAGTCAGGTTCCAAAGGTCAGGTTTCGGGTCTCAGGTCTCAGGCTGTGCCCGATGCCAGGCGGCCGCCTGACGAAGACGTGGGGAGGAGCTACCGCCCCTCCCCACGAGGTGTTACTACTGCTTGGTGATGGCTTCCTTGAGGAGCTCGATCGCGATAACGTTGCGCTGGATCTCAGAGGTGCCCTCAACGAGCTCGAACAGCTTGCTCTCGCGCAGGTACCGCTGGACGGCGTGGTCGCAGATGTAGCCGTGGCCGCCGTGCATGTTGACCGCGCGGTTGCAGACGCGGGCGCAGACCTCGGAGGTGTAGACCTTGGCCATGGCCGCGATCTTGCTCAACTCGGAGTTGCCCGTATCCTTGCACCAGGCCGCCTTGCGGGCGAGCAGCCGGCCGGCCTCAATCTCCATCGCCATGTCGGCGATCTGGTGCTGAATGGCCTGGAACTGGCTGATCTTCTGGCCGAACTGCTCCCGGATCAGCGCGTACTTCACGCCATCGTCATACGCCTTCTGTGCCAGACCGACAGCGCCGATGGCCATGCCGATGCGGCCGATGTCGAGCAGGTCCATGGCCACGCGGAAGCCGCGGCCTTCCTTGCCCAGCACGTTCTCAACCGGAACTTCAGCGTCCTGGAAGATGAGCTCGGTGTTCGGCACGCTGGGGAAGCCCATCTTGTGCTCGTTCTTGCCGATCTCAAAGCCCGGCATGCCCTTCTCGACGATGAACGCCGTCAGGCCGCGCATGCCTTTGGTCGGGTTGGCGTTGGCGATGACCACGTAGGTCTCCGCCGCGCCGCCGTTGGTGATGAAGATCTTGGTGCCGTTGAGGATGTACTTGTCGCCGACCAGCTTCGCCTTGGTCTTGACGGAACCCGCATCGGAGCCTACATCGGGCTCGGTGAGGCCCATCGCGCCGATCTTCTTACCGGAAGCGAGGTCGGTCAGGTACTTCTCTTTCTGCGCGTCGGTGCCGAAGGAGAGAATCGGGTACATGCAAAGCATGTGAGCGGCGAAGACGGCGCCGCTGGTGGTGCAGGCGTGGGCGAGCTTCTCGCCAACGACGGCCCAGTCTACCCAGCTCATGCCCATGCCGCCATACTGCTCGGGGACCGGCACTCCGAAGAGGTCCATGTCCGCCATCTTCTTTACATTGTCCCAGGGGAACGTAGCGGCTGCGTCCGTTGCCTCGGCCTTGGGGGCCAGGACGTCGTCACAGAATTCCTGTACGGCGTCGAGAATCTCCTGTTGTTCTTCGGGGAATCCAAAGTCCATCTAAGGCCTCCTGAATGTCGCACTAGCGCCGCCAGTTCCGCGGATTATCGTTTCGCCTTAAGCAAAGCACGATGGTCGGCCGGTCCTGCGCCTCTCACCGGGCATGAGGTATTACTTCGTCCACTCCAGCAAGCCGCCGGCCAGCGAGAAACCCGCTCCGAATGAGACCAGCAACAAGTTGTCGCCGGTCTTGAGCTTGCCTTCCTTGTACAGATCGTCCATTGCCAGGGGAATTGTAGACGCCGAGGTATTGCCGTACCGCTCAACGTCGCAGTACACGCGTTCTTCGGGGATGTCCAGTCGCTTGGCCGCAGCCTCGAGGATCCTCCGATTGGCCTGATGGAAGACGCCCCAGTCAATGTCGTCGTGCGTGAGTCCCGCCTTCTTCATCACGGCTTCAGCGACCTCGGGACACCCGCGAACCGCGAGCTTGAAGACCTCGTGGCCCTCCATCTTCATCGTGTTGCTCTTCTCGCGGAGCACCTGCTCGTCGCAGGGATACCGGCTGCCCCCCTTCGGGATCGAGAGGTACTGCCAGTTGCTGCCGTCCGACCACAACTCGAAGGCTTTGAGCCCCTTACCGGGCTCTCCGGGGCCCACAACGACAGCTCCGGCCCCGTCACCAAACAGCACGCATGTCGCCCTGTCTTCCCAGTCAACGATCCGCGAAAGCGTCTCCGCCGCGATGACCAGAACGTGATCTGCCATGCCGCTGGTGACATACGCCGTCGCCGTCGCCAGCGCATAGATAAAGCCGGTGCACCCGAGGTTCAGATCGAAGGCACCCGCGTTGGTAGCCTCGAGCTGGCCCTGTACGAGGGAGGAAACAGAGGGGAACGGCATATCAGGCGTAACAGTGGCGACGATAATGAGGTCAAGGTCGGTGACGGCAATACCGGCATCGGCCACCGCCGCGCGCCCAGCCGCCAGCGCCAGGTCGGAAGTTGCCTGATCCGGAGCGATGATATGCCGCTCTTTCATACCGGTATGACTATAGATCCACTCATCGGTGGTGTCGACGATCTTCTCGAGATCGGCATTGGTCAGTATCCGCTCGGGAACATATGATCCCAACCCGATAAGCTGCGCGCCTCGTAACTCCATACAAGCCACCTGGGGTGAAACCCGAGCTGTGCATCCACCTCACTTTCCACTACGACACAACCCCGGTGAGTCCGCTAATGGCATGCCCGCCGGACTGGCTGCATGCCTCCCTGACGAAAAAAGACTACTGCGACGCGGCCATCGACTGCTTCGTCGCGTACTGCTCAAACGACTGCGCCATATGCGTCTGTACCTGGCTCTTCACGCCTGTCGCTGCCACCACGATCGCCTTGGCAATGGCCCGGGCGTCAGATTTGCCGTGGGAGATGATACAGACTCCGTTCACGCCCAAAAGCAGCGCGCCCCCATACTCCGCGTAGTCGTACTTGGCCCCCATCTGTCGCAGCGCCGGAGCCAGGAAAAACGCCCCCAGCTTCCCCCACACGCTGCCCTTGATGGCGGCTTTGAGGTCGTGCATGAAACCACTGCCGACCCCTTCACAGACCTTCAGGACCACATTGCCGACAAATCCATCGCACACGGTCACATCGACCGCGCCCTCCACTATCTGCTCGCCCTCGATGTTGCCGATGAAGTTGAGCGGTGCCCGCTCCAGCAGTGGAAAGGCCGCCTGGGTAAGGTCATTACCCTTGCTGCGTTCAGTGCCAATGCTCAGAAGCCCTACGCGGGGGTTAACGACGCCCAGCACGTGCTCGCAAAACACGCTTCCCATCAGGCCGAACTCAACGAGATGCTCAGGCTTGCACTCAACGTTGGCGCCTGCATCCAAAACGATGCGCTTGCCGATATCGGTGGGCAACGTAATGGCGATTGCCGGACGCTGCACGCCAGGGAGCGTCCGAAGCCGCATTGTAGCCGCAGCCATCATGGCCCCGCTGTTGCCCGCAGAAACTGCGGCGTCGGCGGCGCCGTCGCGCACCAGATCAACGGAAACCGTTACCGAAGACCCCGCCTTCTGGCGCAGAGCCAACAGCGGGCTCTCCCCCATCTCGACAACATCTTCGGCATGATGTATGAGCAGGTTGGATGGGCGCGCGCCGAGCTTGGCCAGTTCGGCCTCAATCACCGGCTGCCGGCCCACCAGGATGATTTCTCCGTCCACCTGTGAGGCGGCTAACACGGCTCCAGCTACGACCGCGCCGGGGGCATGGTCACCGCCCATTGCATCCACGGCTATCTTCATTGATTCACCTGAAACTACCTTAGGGCAGGTCGCCCGGTCGGCAAGCACGTACGGAGGCCTGAAGCAAGTTTGCGCCACGGGCCGAAGCATCCGCGGCAGTCAATCATTGCTCACGACAGATCAATCGGGGCGGGAGTTACGACTTTTCCTGCTCTTTGGTCTTGATCGTGTGGTCGACCTGCTGACCCTTGTAGTAACCGCACTTGCTGCAAGCATTGTGGGGCTTAACGGGCGCGTGGCAGTGGGAGCATTCCGTCACGGCAGGGGCCGTCAAAGCATCGTGAGTCCGGCGCTTGTCTCGCCTCGTCGGCGAGTGTCGCCTCTTCGGTAGCGGCATCTTACACTCTCCTTATCAAACGGCCGACAGCATCAATGCCGCCGCCACTAGAGCTTCAAATTCTTCAGCGCCGCCCAGCGCGGGTCAGGCTCGGTCTCGCCGCAGTCGCACGGACCCTCGTTGAGGTCCTTGCCGCACCGCAGACACAGTCCGGGGCATTCTTCGCGACAAAGCGGGCGCAGGGGCAGGTTCATCGCAATGAGCTGGCGCACCAGTTCCGTCAGGTCCAGTTCATCGCCACTGAGGATAGGTATCTGACACAGTTCGTCCTCGCTCTCGGCGTAGGCCTCTGGGTCATCAACCTGTCGGAGCGCACAGACTTCGTTGACGTCGATCTCCATCGTGTCTTCGAAGACGCCCAGGCAGCGTCCGCATTGCAGCTCCAGCGGTACCCACAGCGTGCCACGGACGGCGATTCCACTATCCGTGTTCGAGAGCTTCAACGACCCTCGCACCGGACCGGCGGCCACCGCCCCTGTTGCCGGAGGCGCCTCCGCCTCCAATTCCACCGTCATCTGCCCCGCGTGCTGCCGCAGCGGGCCAAGCTGGTAACGCATAATGCGAAACGCGGCCTCATGAGCCGCGATGTCTACTCCCCTTTGTCGGTTGAGTATACTCCACCTGCGGAATCATTGTCAAGATAACCACAAGCCGTCAAGCACCCTCTGCAAGTCTCCTGAGAAACTCGTGATTATCCCCGTGTCCCGTCCTCAGAGCCACTATTCGGCCCTCTACAGGCCGTCCGCACACATACAGGTCGCCTAACAGGTCCAGCAGCTTGTGCCGTGCCAGCGCCTGCGGCAGTGTCGGCTGCTCCGACATCCGGTCATCATACACGATCAGGCAAAGCGCCTCCACCTCCGGCCCCGGTTCCATCCCCCGAGTGCTGCGTATTTGCTCCGCAGTAGCCCAGGTCCGCGCCGGCGCAACCTCTGCCCCGAAATCATCCCCAGCCCCAAACTCCGCCCATTGCCGCCCAATCACGGGATGCGGATGCTCAAGCACATAGGTGAAGACGGAAGAGGATCCTGTGGAGGATGATCCTGCGGGAGGGGTCTCTGATCCCGGCTGTTCCAGAGGCAACCCTATCAGTGCCTGCCCTTCCTCCACCAGCCACACCGGCTCCGTCACTTCTATGGCCTCAATCGCCTCTGCCGAGCCCCTCCGCCCAGCTTCACCAACCGCCGCCCAGAGCCCTCTCCCGCTCCCATCATAGAGCGGTATCTCCGGCCCGTCGGTGCTGATCACCGCATCCGTGACCTCCGCCGCCCACAGACACGCCAGCAGGTGCTCCATGAAGGCGACCTGCCCCGTCTCATCCCCGAACGCAGTGCAGTTGGTCGCCGGCACCAGGTACTCCAGCCCGACCGGCCACTCCTGCCCCGTATCTTCCCGCTTCACCCGCAGCCCCGCCCCCACTTCCGCCGGCAGGAGCCGCACCGTCACCGGCCGCAAGCACAGCGTCCCCACGGCCGGCGGGAGCGCTACAGCATGGTCGAAGGTACCGCGCCTATGCGTCACAGCGCCTCCTCCAGGATCTCCATCAATGTCGCCAAGCTCGTATCGCCCGGCGTGCTCGCCAGCGCACCGGCCATATAGTCGCAGGCGCCCTGTGCCATCTCGGGGAGCTTCTCCGCCTCCACGCCCAGGTCGCTCAGGTGGATATCGAGGCTCACTTTTTGCAGCAGCGCCCCGATAGCCTCCTCCGCTTTCTCCGCGGCTTCCTCTGTCCCCCACTCCTCAGTCTCCTCCGCCAGTAGCCGCGTGATTGCGGCGAGCTTCTCCGGCATCCTATTCGCCATTCTCTTCGCCCACGGCCGCAGCATTGCCGCCAGCCCCGCCCCGTGCGCCACGTGCGGATAGTGCGCGCTGACCGGGTGCTCGAGTCCATGCATGACCGTCGCCCCGCAGGACGCCAGCCCGTAACCCGCGAAGGTGTTGGCCAGCATCATCTGCTGCCTAGCCTCCACGTCATGCCCATTCGCCACCGCCCGCGGCAGGTACTTGCCAACCAGCCGGATCGCCTCCTGGCTCATCAGGTCCGTCACCGGCGTCGCGCAGTTATGGACGAAAGACTCCAGCGCATGGCACAGCACGTCCACACCCGTCGCCGCGGTCTGCCCCGCCGGCACAGTGTACGTCAATTCCGGGTCCTCAATCGCTACTTTGACCTGTATGTAGTCGCTCCGAATGGCGCTCTTTTGCTTCCGGTCCTCAATAGTCAGCACCGCAAACGGCGTCAACTCAGACGACGTCCCCGCTGTCGAGGTCGCGCAGATGACCGGCAGCGTCCGCTCCGTCGGCGCCTGCTTCGGCGCCCCCTCCTCTTCCACCATGAACCGCCGGATCGGCAGGTCATGCGTCGCCCCGACGGCCATCGCCTTGGCCGCATCCATAACGCTGCCGCCCCCCAGCGCCACGACCACGTCGCACCCCGCCTCGCGTCCCACTGCCGCCCCACGGTCCACTATCTCGGTCGTCGGGTTGGAGGTCACGCCTCTGAACCACGTCACCGCCACGCCCTGCGCTTCCAGCATCTCCCGCGCCCGCTGCACATGCCCCGATGCTTCGAGCGAACCGGTGCCGCTCACCAATAACGCCTTCTTGCCAAAGGCCGCCGTGACCTCACCGAGCTTACCAAACTTACCTTCTCCGAAAATCAGCCTTGTCGGCGCGCGAAACTCAAACTCCATTGTCATTCCTCTTCCTGAACATGTACGAGCGGGATCAGGCACCTGATGGTCGTGCCTTTGCCCTCCTCGCTGTCCACCTGGATCTTAGCCTGGTGCACATCCATCACATTCTTGACGATCTTCGTTCCCAGCCCGGTGCCCATCGGCTTGGTGCTCACCGCGTTGTCGGTGAAGGCCTTCGCCTTCACATCCGGCGGCATCCCCTGCCCCGTGTCCACGACCTCGAGCACCACGAACGGCCCCTCTCCCACTTCGGCAAACTCTCCCGCTTCACTGAGCCGCGTCTTGGTCGTAACGCTCCCGCCGCACGGTGTCGCCTGCACCGCATTGTTCACCAGGTTATAGATTGCGTTGTACATCTGCTTGTCATCGAAATCAACGTCGGGCAGTTCCCCCTGCGGCTCATAGCTGACCTTAACCCCCGATTTCTCTCCCACAAGTTCCAGCGGCTTGATGACTTTGTCTATCACCGTACCGAGTTGCTGGCGCTCGAAGTGCGGCTCTGACACGATCCCCTTCACCGCCGCCGACACCTCCACCATCCGCTGCTGCACCGCATCGCACCCGTCCAGCACCATCTGCAGCATCTCCGGGTACATCACCCGCAGATCATCCAGCGCCGTCCAGACCTCATCCAGCGGACACTGTGGCGACTGCTCAGGCGTCAAGAGCTCATCCAGCCGCAGGTAAGTGTCGTCCGCGATCATCTGCAGCGTCTCCGCCCCCGTCTGCGAAGGCGTTATCATGTTTTTGACGTCATGGCTCAAGTTCCCGATGAACCGCACGACCTCTGCCAGCCGCGCTTCCTCATACAGACGCGTCGACTCAATGGCGATGGCAATCTGCCCGCCCAGAATGTCCAGCACCTCGACATCGCCCTCGTCGAACCGCCCCTTGTCCTTGTTGAGCACCTGCATCACGCCCAGGCTGCGTCCGTCCGGGCTCTTCAGGGGCACCGTCACCATGTTGCGCGTCTGGTACTTCAGCTTCTCTTCGAAATCCCGCGCATGGTCAGCTTCCTTGCTGACATCCTCACTCACCCGTATCTCGCCGGACTGGAAGACCGCCCCCGCCATCCCCTGCGTCGGCTCAAGCTCCATCCCGATCAGATCATCCGCCTTGGCCCCAATGACATGCCGAAACACCAGCTTGTCCTTATCCGGATCGTATAGGATGACCGAACCGTCCTTGGCCCCGACACACTCAAGCGAAACCCGCAGTGCTTCCTTCACCAGATCATTGAGCTTCGTGACTGTTCTCAGAGCCGCAGTGATCGAGTGGATCGAGGCAAGCTGTCGATCTCGCTGTGCCAGCCGAGCCTGCAACTCTTCCACCTTGTCGCAAGGTTCATCTGCCATTAGAGACTTCTCCCTCCATTCACCCAGAGGCTGCTTGCTCCATTCTCTACACCCGCGCCCTTCTCCTTCCCACCCCGTGACATGGCGCAGACCTCAAAGTCCAACTCGCGTAGGTCGGTCCGTCTCCCCCCGCGTAGGTCGGTTCGTCTCGAACCGACTGAGTCCCAATCGCACAATCCGCAACGCGTCGGACGTCGCACCTTCTGCACGTAACGTATCCGTAATCAACACAAATAACAACAATAGCTTCTTGACGCCACCACTGAACTTGTGATACTGTGGCGCACGAGGGGCCGATAGACACACAGAGATGTACACCACGTTGTATCACCTCGTCGTCGTCTCACAGCCCTCCGGTTAGCCGCATACGTTCAGGAGGTTTCGTACATGCCGAAAGGCACAGTCAAGTGGTTCAATGATTCAAAGGGTTTCGGTTTCATCGCGCAGGATGGCGGCGAGGACGTCTTCGTCCACTACTCCGCTATCTCTGGCGAAGGGTATCGCTCGCTGGTCGAGGGTTCCCGCGTTGAGTTCGAAGTCGAACAGAGCGCCAAGGGCCCGCGTGCCACGAATGTAATCGTGGTCGAGGCTGCACCCGAAGCCGACTCCTGGTAGCCCAAAATCGGCTCTAACCGAGCCAATGGGATACCCCCAACCGCTGTCTTGTCGGGACAACACGGACGTGCCTTGACGGCTGTACGTATGACCGACGAACCTCGAGCCGCGCCCCTCAGAAGGCGCGGCTTGTTCTTTGGTTGCCCCCTCTGCCCTACTCCCCCATCACTTTCACAATCAACCGCTTGCGCCGCTGGCCATCAAACTCCGCATAGTACACTTGCTGCCACGTCCCCAGGTCCAGCCGCCCCTCAGTCACCGGCACGATCACCTCATGGTGGATCAGCAGGCTCTTGAGGTGCGAGTCGCCGTTGTCCTCACCCGTCCGGTGATGCTTGTAGTCCGCCTTGTACGGCGCCAGACGTTCCAGCATCTCGTCAATGTCCTGAATGATCCCGCTCTCGGCGTCATTGACATACACCCCCGCCGTGATGTGCATGGCCGAAACTAGTACCATCCCCTCCACAATCCCGCTCTCCTCCACCGCCGTCTCGACCTCCCCGGTGATATTGATATACTCCCGGTGGCCTTTGGTGTTGAAATACAAGTACTTGGTCAACGTCTTCATCTCACGCCTCCAGTACAGAGAGAGCGCAGGCCACCATGACCTGCGCTCTCTCTTCATTCGCTGTCATTCTGAGCAAAGCGAAGAATCTCCGGCCGCCTCGCCTACTTGGTGTCAAGCAGCAACTGCAGGTGGGCGCCGGTGTCCAGCACCATCTGCTCGGGGTACTGCGGGTAGCTCGCCAGCTCCGCGGTCAGGTAGTCATTGTAGCCCACGCCGCGCAGCGCGTTCATGACCCGCGGGAAGTCCACGTTGCCGGTGAGCAGCGGCACGAAGTCCTTCTTCTGCGTGTTGTAGTCCTTGATGTGGATCTTGCAGATGCGCTCGGCCAGGATCTCGATCCACTGGTGGGGATAGCCGTACTGCAGGATGTTGCCTACGTCGAAGTACGCGCACACCAGTTCGTGCTCGAAGCTGTCAATGTAGTCGCGCATCTCCAGCGGGCTGAGCAGGAACTTGTTCCAAACGTTCTCGAGACCCATGATGATGCCGGTCTCTTCCGCGGTCGGGAGCAGTTCCGCGATGCTCTTGCGGGAGATCTCCCACGCTGCGGCGTACGACACGTCCTCATTCACTACCGCCGGCACTACGAGCACCGTCTTCGCGCCCGCCCACTTGGCTACCCACAAAGCATGCTTGATGCCCTCGACAGCCTGCTCGCGGATGCCCTCGTCGGTGCTGGACAGAGGATAAGCCCAGTGTGTCGAGGCCATCACGCTGTGGATCTCGATGCCGGCTTCGGCTGCCGCCGCGGTAATCTCCTGAACCTGCTGCTCGCTCTCGTAATCGCTCGGTATCTCTACGCCCTGTAGCCCGGCCTTGGCCGCCAGCGCAAACCTGTCCTTCAATGAGAGCTTCGCGGGCAGACTGCCGAAGTATATCGCTTTCTTCACCATGATCCTCCTGTGGGGATGATGTTGTGCGCATATTCAGAACCGACCGCCACTTCGCCACCACCACAGCCCCCACCTCCAAACCTGTTAGCGACCAGCCGCACTAGCTCTTGGCCTCTCCGCCGGCCGGCACCGACGGGTTCCACCAGACCGTCGCAAAGACGTGATTCCACAGCGTCTGCCGGTCTGGCTGCACCGACCGCTTGAGGTAATAGTCAACGGCTTCGCGGCTGGTATTGGCCCGGAACGCCACTAACGTTGACTGCCGTCTCTGATCGTTCTCTATGTCGGCCAGCACGCGGATCGTGATCGCATCCACACCGTCATCCGACCGGGTCGCCGCCACTGCCAGCTTCCACGCCATGTCGATCACTGTGCCATAGATGTCGGCACGAGAGGTTCCCGTTGGCAGCTTCACTGTTATCATGCTGTAGCCTGTAAACGGGTCGAGTACGGCCTGCAAATCCTGCCCCGCCGCCTTGCCCGAGGGCCACGTCAAGCCGGCAAGTGCCCTGGTAAGCAGCACATCCCGGTCTGACATCGGTGCCTCGACATTCTGCGTGATACGCACCGGCGGCATGTTCGTCCTTGGGGTCTCGGCCCCGGTCGTGGGCGTCGGCGTGAGCGTCGGGCTGGTGGTCCCGGCCTGGGTTGCAGGTCGGCCTCCTGCCACTGTGCGGCCCGGCGCCGTCGCGGTCGTCTTTGGCACCGCGGGCTGCTCGCCGGCCGGTGCTCCTGCCCGACCACTGGGACGCACTCGCCCGCCGGCCCTGGCTCCCTCGCCGCGCTGACCGCCACCGCTCAACCCGGCGATAAGCGCGATTGCCAACACCAGCAGCAGCAAGCCGCCAATTCCCGCTATGAGCAGCTTTCGCTTGTCTAGCTCCCGCGGGCGTACCTCCTCGAAGCCTGCTAGACGGGTCTCGTCCAGGAGGTCCCGCTCGCGCGATAGCCGCTCGCGCCATCGCTGGCTTGGCTCCAGCCGCAGCGCCAGTTCGAACCATTCGATGGCCTCGCGATGCTCATGCCGGGCCGACGCCACCTCCGCCATGGCCGCATGTACGGGCGCATTGTTGGGGTAGTGCAGCAGCAGCCGCTGCGCCAGTTCCTGCGCACGGTCGAGGTTCCGCCGCTCAACCAGCAGCAGCACCTCACTCAATTGCTCCTCTAGCGACGGCTCACCAGTCCGCTCGTCATGCATTGTTCATTCCCCCATCGGTCCGCGATTCCGGGTCTCGTACTTCTTCTCCATGCGGTACCGAATGGGCTCATAGCCGGAGGCCTGATATAGGTCTATCGCGCGGGTGTTGCACAGGCTGGCGTCCAGAGACGCCTTCGTACAGCCGTTGCTGCGGAACCACTCGTCAGCCGTCTCCAAAAGCAGTCTGCCCAAGCCTTTCCCCCGAAGCTGTGGCGCCACGTAGATGTTCTTTATGTACCCGACAAAGGGCTCGACCATTGTGGTAATCAAGGCCGCCCACAGGAAGCCACAGACACTGCCATCGTCATCCTCCAGCACCATCAGGTACTCACCGGGATGCTTCAACGCTCGCCGAAGCTGCTGCTCATAGTCCCTCAAGAACATTTGATTCATGCGGAAGCCGGGAAAGTTGGTCTCATAGATCTCGGCCTGAAAGCCCAGGACCGCCGCGCGGTCTGTGCGCCAGTTCATCTCGCGTACATGCGGCAAGTCAATCGCCCTCCCACGCATGAGTTAGCTCCGATGCCAGCGTCCGCCGTTGCCTCTCACCGTTGCCTTTCGCCGTCGGCCGTGTGGAGCGCGGGCATCCCTGCCCGCACGCCGTTACCCCTGACCAACTTACCCTCTCCCCCTCCGTCCTCCCCAGGCCCGAAGGGCCGTCAGCCTCTAGCCAGGTCCGCAAGGGCCTGGAAACACCCGCTCCCCTCATCTTGAACCCCGAAGGGGCGCCAGCCTCTCCCCTCATGCGTCCCATCATCACAATGGCTTCCCCAGCGTCCAGCTCACCAGCCTGTCCTGCCCACGACGGATCGGTAAAGGGTCGAACATTCCACCAGACCAAATTGTTGTCAATACAGCCACTGAGATTACGGTCGCCGCCACTGCCTCCCCAACTAGAAGCCATACGGGCGTGGCACCAGCAGATACCTTCACCCATACAGGAATCACCGCGAATCCGGCGGCAGCCGTCATGGCACTCGCGCCAACCTGAAATGCTCGCTTAGTTTCCGGCACCGCCAGAAGCGCTGCGTTGCCATCCGGCTCCAACGCACCCAGACTGAGATACATCTTCCATTCGTACGATTGCCCAAGCAGCAAACAAATGGCTATCAGAGCCGCCCCAACAGTTGGCAGACCGATAAATACAGGAAGAAGACTAACCGCGCTCATCAGCAGATATGGATGAAAGCGGCTGCGTCTCAGTTCAAGCACCGCAATACCCATACAGAGCGCGATCAGTGAAAGCGTTACCCACGGCAACATTTCCTCAATGGCCCGCACGGCATCGACTTCGGAATGAGGCGGAACCTGTTGCGACATAATCAATAACCACGCCACCAAGAGCATCTGCGGAGCATCAAACAACCATAGTAAGTCGGAGCTACTTGTAAGCAGTGCCAAGCCGCGCCGCCGTCTCCCGCGTGGGGTGGTGAAACCCACGAGCGACATGAGCACAACAAACAGGAGTAGCAGACGAAAGTAAGCGTACATTCATCCATCGTTTATTGAGCGGCAGACCGGAGCCATCAGAGCTCCCGCTCTTAGGATTGGCGACAGCCTCTCTCCTACACCCCTTCATCAATCAGCCGTACATGCTCCTCCACCACATGCCGCGGTGCCAGGGCGACGAAGGCCCGCACCGCAAACAGCAGCACCGCCAGGTCATCCAACTGGTTCAACCCTATGAGAGGAAAATCGGGAATAGCGTCAAAGGGAAAAACGAAGTAAGCCAGCCCGCCCACTAGAACCAGCTTCGGCAGCCAACTGACGCGCTTGTCCATGAAAACCCGCCAGTACAGCTTGATCAGGTTCGGAAGGTGCAGCATCAGCCGGAGCTTTCCGGCAGGGCTGGAATAGTATGCTACCTTATCGACGAACTACAACCAGGGTTCTCCTTATCTCAACTCTGACAAGTACCAGATAGTTCAACCTAAGATACCCCGGCATGGTTCCCATCGCAGGCATCATCCACAACAACTTCACCTTCATGTCCTACAGACGCACGAAATCCGCCCCCGCCTCACCCGTCAGGCAGTTTTCGTGGCCTGTTTCCCGTTTTGCGTTCTCTATTTTCGCTGTTCTCCCCTCACAACTGCACCAGCACGATCCCTGCCAGCGCCAGCAGCACCCCTGCCAACTGCGACTTTGACAGCCGCTCCCTGAATATCACCCGCCCCGCCAGCAGCGTCAGGGACAGCGCCGTCGCCGGGACTATGGAGAAGACCACCACGCCGCTCACGGCCTTCAGCGCCGCGAGCAGGAAGTAGACGCTCAGCACGCAACTCATCCCCGAGATCGCGCCGATCAGCACCCCCGCCTTGGTCAACACCGCCCCCCGGGCGCGGAAGAGGAGGTACGACAGGAAGGTCGCCACGATGTACGTACAACACAGGAAAAACAGCCGGTACTCGCCCTGAAGCTCGGCCAGACCCTTCTGACATATCCCGGCGGTCCCTTGCGCCAGGAACGCCAGCCCCACCATTTTCTGCCACATGGCGAAGTCGCCAGCGCCCTCCGCCTGCTGTTCGACGGCCAGTTCCTCGGTCATCAGGCCTTGCCCCCCGCCTCAGCCTCGCGACCTTTGCCGCGCCCGAGCAGCACAAGCGCCGCCATAAGGCATAGTACCCCGGTCAGCTTCGTCACAATCTCCTGCCACCCGCGCACGTCGCGAAGCTCCCCCCACACCAAAATGGACGCGAGCACCGGGAGCACGGTGGCGACCCGGAGAACGGACCACGTCGCGTTCAAGCTCCCGAAGTTCAGCGCCCGCAGCCCCGTGTACCCCGCCACGAAGGTCGCCACACCGCTGACTATCCCGATGCCGCCTGCCAGCCCAAGGTGCGGCTGGGCCCACGCTTCACTCGCCGTCGCCAGCAGCACAATTGTCAGCAGCGTCCCCGAGGCTCTCAGCGCCAGATTGACCCCAATGGCATCCAGCCCCCGCACCGCCGCCGTCTTCTGGGTCACACTCGTACTCACATAGAAAAGCACGGCCAAAACCACGTACAACATACAAACCGCCTACTTCCCGGCTATAGCCTGCACTGCCGCCGCCGAAGCGCTCTTCTCGACCAATCCCTGCAAGTCAGCTTCCATCAGCCTCGCGTGGGCCGCCTGTACCTTGGCCGAGGTGACATCCACATCCGACAGGCCAGTCTTCTCCAGCACCGCCGTGACGGCCTCCGGGCTGAGTTGCTCGTCCAGCCGCTCGATGATCTCCAGCAACGCCTGGTAGTCCGCGGCCGACAGCTTGTCCTTGGCCCTGATGTTCGCCGGCGGATTCGGCAGCAGCCGCCGGTCCACCGCGTCCGCGAGCCTGATACCCGCGTCATACATCGTCCCGCCAGCGGCGATCTGGTCCGCCAGGCGCCCCAGGTTGGTCCAGTTCACGAGTTCGGTCGTCACCTTGAAGTCCGGCATGGCCTTGCCGCTCAGGTCCTTCACTCCCAAATTCCACTCCGCCCGCCCCGGCCCGGTTGTGGCGCCAGTGGTCGCCACGACCTGCCCAGGGCCAGTGAGCGCGAATTTGAACTCCATCGAGCCCATCATGGCCCCCATCAACTTGGCCATCTGTTCGTCGCCCTCGGCCGCCGGAGCCTCGCCGATGCCCTCTGGCATCGCGGCCTGCAGGGTAAGGGTGTAGCGGGTCGTGAGCCTGTGTTGCCCGGTTCGCACTGTGAGTTTCGGCGCATCCTCATCGGTGAACAGCTTCTCTCCCGGTGCCGCTTTGCCCACTGCCTCGACCATCTCCCAGTTGCCCTCAGTGTACTCCCGGACCTTCCAGCGCTTGGCATCCGGGCCCTTGGCCAGGTCGGCAAAGGGGTTGCTGGTGGCCTCGCCCATCTCCTCGAGGTTCTTGTCGATGCCCATGAGCATCGTCGCCGAGGAAGATCCATCCGGCGCCACGGTCATGTCAACTCCAACCTTGACACACCCTGACAGCAGCACTATGCCAATCACGTTCAAACCAACCGCCATCACCTTCGCAAAATGCCTCATCAGGTCACCAATCCTTACCCCATATTGCGCAGAAAAAGTTAACCGATGTAACGATTCGATCCGAAACCATACCACTATAGAGCGAGGTAGGTTTGCGACATACCGCTAGTAGTAACCAGACTCCTCGATCGCGTCAAAGAAAGCGACAATATTCTCCCACGGAACCTCGGGCTCAAGTACATGGGTCGGCGCCAGCAATAGTCCCCCACCTTTGCCGACGGTCTCAATCAGGTGCTTGATCGTTTGCCGCATATCCTGCGGCGTGCCAAATGGAAAAGTCGTCTGGGTCCCCACACAGCCCCAGAAGGCCACCTGGTCCCCGTAAAGCGCCTTCATCTCGGCCGGGTCGATACACTCGGGCTGCACCGGATTCAGGATGGTCATGCCGATCTCGATCAGGTCAGGTATGATCTCGCTGATGTTACCGTCTGAGTGGTAGAAGATGTGTATGCCGGGGTTGATTTCCCTCGCAGCCGCCCAAACCCTCTTCCAACGGGGTTTGAGCCACTCCCGCCACATCTGCGGGCTCATCATCAGCCTGTCCTGCATACCCACATCGTCGCCGCAATGCAGCGAATCCACACCAGATTCAGCATATCTGCGCGCCATGAACTCCCGGTCGAAGGCAATGCGGTCAAGGACGTACCCCGCCTGGTCCGGGTGCTCGACGAAGTCCATCATGAGCTTCTCCATCGAGGTAACCTGCCAGGCATTCTCCCAGATATGCCCCACCCCGCCGGAGACGAACCAGCCGTCATCGTGCAACTTCTGTACCTGGGCCTCCAGGTGGTCGTGGCGGTGCGGAGCGGTGAAGTCCGGCCACGGGAACTCCTCCATCCGCCGCAGCTCCCGGACTTTCTTCATCGGGAAGTCGTAGCGCGTGAAGTGGTAGAACTCGCCAGGGATGTGGGCCCCGCCGTATTCACTGTAGCCAGTGCCCTCGGGGTGGCCGTCAGGATACCACTCGCTCCAGTCCACCTGCACCCCGGAGGCCTTGAATCCCACGTAGGAGGTGTCCAGGTCGAAATACGAGCTTGGGTTGTCGGAGCCAGTCGCCTGCTTGAACTTCTCGTGGACCGCAGGGGTGAAGCTGATCTCTTTGGGTACCCGGTCAGGGACCTGGCGGTTCATGGCGGTCAAGACGCGCTCGCGTTTGGTCATTGTGGTGTCCTCTGTTCGTTCAGGCGGAGGCGGGCGAGACGCCCGCGATACGCGGGTTGGGTTGGGCCGAACGGGTCGTTGATAGCGGCCGGCGGGGTACGAGCCCCCGCCCTACAGCCGTCGCGGAGGCGGGCGAGGCGCCCGCCTCCGCGGGTTGGCCTACCCTCGAGCCCGGCGGCGGGCAAGGTAGGCGCTCAGGCCGCGGCCGAAGGGCTGGTCAGTGGTCATCAACTCGTAGTCTATGCCCACGCCGCGGCAGCCTTCGCTAAGTTGGGTCTGGTAGACGTTGAACTCCCGCCGGTAGGCCGCCCTCACGTCGTCGGTCTCGGTCAGCAGCGTTTCATGGGTCTCCAGGTCCTCGAAGATCACAGGACCGTGGAAGTCGAACTTCACCTCCGCCGGGTCGAGGACGTGCAACACGATCACATCGTGCCCGCGGTGGCGGAAGTACAGGAGCGAGCGCAGCAGGCGCTCGGGGTCGTCCAGCAGGTCCGAGATCAGCACGACGATTCCACGCCGAGTGAAGGTGGCGGCGGCCTCGGCCAAGGCCTCGGCGAGAGCCGTGTCGTCGCCAGGCTGGGCGGTCTCCAGAGCTGCCCAGAGGCGCTGGAGGTGAGCAGGGCGGGTGCGTGGGAGGTACTTCTCGCGGACGCGACGGTCTACGAGGGCGAGACCGGGGGCGTCGTTTTGCCGCGTCGTCAGGTAGGCAAGGCCGGCGGCGAGGTAGGAGGCGTACTGGAGCTTGGTCACCGCAGCGGAGGAGTAGCCCATTGAGCCGCTGACATCGACTACCAGAGCCACGTTCATATTAGTTTCGGCATCGTATTGCTTGATGAAGTGGCGGTCGGTGCGGCCGAAGACCTTCCAGTCGAGGTGGCGGAGTTCATCGCCCTGGGTGTAGTCGCGGTGATCGGCGAATTCGACGCTGGCACCCTTGAAGTGGCTGCGGTGCTGGCCGGAGAAGTGGCCCTCGACCATGGTGCGGGCGCGCAGTTCCATTGAGCCGAGGCGAGCGAGGGTTTCGGCGGTGAGGGCCGCGGGTAGGGAGGTTTGGGTTGGAGAGGCGTCGGGCATTGGTGCTGCCGCCCCTTCGGGGCTCAGTTGTGGGTGGCATCGGAACCGGGGGCGTGCGCCCCCGGCTAGAAGCTGACGGGCCTGCGGCCCTAACGGCGTGAAGGGCCCGATGGCGTGAAGGACCTGACGGCAACCCGGTGAAACGCGGCGGGCCGGATGCACGATGAGGCTGTGCATTCGGCCCCTCCCGGCGGAGGCGGGTTAGGCGCCCGTTGCCCGGTCATCGAGTCAGTGAAACTCCTCGGCCTGCGTCTCCCGCCCGGCTGGAAGCCGGGCTCTGTTACCATTAGCTCGCGGCAGGGATGCCGCTCGTACGGCTGGTTGGCGCGCGGACTATTGGGCGGACTCGCCCATGGCTGAGCGCTTGGCGCCTTCGGTGGCCAGGGCGTCGGCTTTCTCGTTGCCGCCACGGAGGATGTGCTCGATCTCGAACTTCACGAACTTGCCTCGCAGCTTGTTGGCCCACTCGTACAGCGGGCGGATTGCCGGGGTTCTTACCTTATAGATGCCCAGCATCTGGCGGGCCATGAACTGGCTGTCGGTGCGGACGCTCAGGTGGGTTATGCCTCTCGCGGCTGCTTCGCTCATTCCGGCTATCAGGGCCTTGTATTCGGCCACGCCTACCGTGGTTGTACCCAGCGGTATTGCCCGTGCCGCGATCTCTTCGCCGCGCTCGTCGGTAATCACGAACCCGGCACCGGCCGGTCCAGGATTGCCCTTTGAGGCACCGTCAGTGTGTAGTGTCGCCTTGATTATCTCGCTCATCTTCATCCGTTTCTTCAGTTAGTGGTGTGATTACAGAACTGTCTTCCCCATAGCGGCTGATCAGCGGCGTGGGCGGCAGCTTGGCAGGCTCCGGGGCCGCAATGACATCCGGCGGGAGCGGAGCCGGTGGCGCGTACGTGCCCGGCAAGGGGGCTGTCTGCCCCGGCAGCAACGTCGCGGGTCGGAGCGGCATGTCCTTGCCGCTCTTTTGCATCGCCTCGGCCAAAAGCTGCAGGTCGAAGGCTTCCTTGCGCACCCTCAGGTCATAGTACAGGAGCACTATGCTGCTGACCCAGATGGGCTGCAAGAGCATGCTTACGGCAGTCTGTATGCCCTGGCTGAGCGCCTGCCCAAGGCCCACCTTCCCTACCATCGTCAGGGCCATGGCACCAAACGACAGAGGCATGCTGACGGTGTAGGTAGCGACCAGAACCAGCAGGCCCAGCAACATCGCGGTGCCAAAGACCCGCCACCAGTGGCCAGTCGAGAGGCTCCAACTGCGCTGCATGGCCTCGAGAGCCCCCTGCCGCTCGATCGCAACGATTGGTCCGACGAACATGAACCTGACACCGATCCAGAGGCCAGGCATGACTGACAGCACGACCAGCACGATGGCAGCCGGTATCGCCAGGATAACGTATTCGGTCCCCATCTTCTCGGCCGCTCTCACCAGCATGGTGGAGGCGAAGATCGCGCCCGTGAGCAGCGGCACCAACGCGGCCATGGTGACCAGGGCCACCAGCACGACAGCCCCCAGCAGCGTCCAGAAGCGGCTCATCACCAGCGAGTAGGCATCGCTGACGCTGCTCTCCTGGCCGAGGTAGCGCCGGGACACGGCCACTGCCAGGGCAGCCTCGCACAGCGGGACGGTCAGGCCATAGAGCACGGCGATGAGCATTGCGAAGCCGCCGACGTAGGCCATGCGCTCGGCAGGGAAGTCTGGCGTAGGTCCTTTGGTGGGATCCACGCCGCTCATGATCAAATACATCATCACAGACGTCATTAGCCCCAGGGGGGCGTAGACGATGGCTATGATGCCGAAAAAGACGCCGAAATTCCGGCGATAGAGTCTGATGGCGAGATCAATGATATCGGCAGTATTCAGCGGGCGAAGCACCGGCGCGGCAACAGCGTTCATGTTTGGCCCCCTGGCAGATTTGGGCTAAAGTCAGGTGCGCGACCTGCCGATATCATGGTTAGCAACATATTGAGAAGGTGTCATCATGTGGCTGCTAATCGGCATTCCAGCGCTGATTCTCACCGTTGCCGTCATCGCCGCGACCCTCGGCGCCAGCCGCTATGATGAGGCAGCGGCTCCCGTTCACCACCGGCACAAGGTCACGGAACTGCCGGTTGCTACCGGGCACACGCCGGCCAATCGGCGTTCCGGATAACGGCTGGAGCCACCTCGTCGCCGAGCAGTTCGACACCGCCGGGAAGCTCCACATCCTCCTCCGCAATCACCCACTGCGCCGTCGCCCCCGCCTGAATGCTGTTGCCACCGTACAGCATGGCATTCCCCAGTCGCGCGCCATCATGCACCGTGACGTCGCGCAGTAGCGAGACGTTGGGGCCGATAGTGGCCTTGCCGACCTTGCAGCCCGGACCAATGTATACCGGGCCCGTGAGTTCGGCTCCTGCGGCTACCTGCGCCTCAGGATGAACTATCACGCCGTCGGGCTGCGCATGCTGAATCATGGTGGCGTTGAGCTTGAGGGCTGTGGAGGGACGGGCGACGTCGGACCAGTAGCCCACCACTTCCAGGCCCCGTATCTCCGCGCCGCGCCCGAGCATCGTTTGGATGGCGTCGGGAACTTCCTTCTCGCCGCGGGCGGAGTCGGGCGTATCGTGCAGTATCCTCAGCAATTCGGGCGTGAAGATAAAGATCCCCGCGTTGTTGTAGTGCGTGGTTGCAGTGCCCTTCGGGGGCTTCTCCACGATCTTGGTGATCTTGCCATCCTCCAGATAAACAGCCGCACCCTCCCAGGGGTCCTCTACCCAGTTGAGGCTGAGGACTGCCTCCGGCTGCTCCTCGCGCCAGACGCGCGCGAGGTTCTGGTAGGTCTCGGGACCGACGATGATGTCACCCCAGGAGAGGAAGAAGGGCTCGTCGCCCACGAAATCCTCGGCGAGCATGGTGGCGGCGCCGGTTCCTCCGGCCACTTCCTGCCAGGCATACTCCAGGCGGACGCCGAGCCGTGAGCCGTCGCCGAGGCACTCCTGGATTTTGTCGCCAAGGTGTCCGATGACGAGGCAGAGATGGTCAAAGCCGGCGTCACGGGCGCCGGTGATGATATGCTCGATCATGGGCCGGTCGAACACCGGCACCAGGGGTTTGGGACGGCGCAAAGTCAATGGCAGCATGCGGGTGCCTTTGCCCGCTGCCAGTATGACACCTTTCACAATTGCGAACCTCACTAGCGGTCGTAGATCGTCTTCTATAGCTTTCCCCGCGGGCCCGGAAGGTCCTCCCCGCTGCGGTGCGGAATCTGGGGAGCGTGATGAGCATCCCTCCGCGTCTCTATTGGCCCCTTGTGGCCTGCATAGCGGTGATATACCTCGCCCTGGGCACGCTCAACATCGTGCGCCTGCCGGCCATCAACGGGCCGGACGAGGGGGCTCACCTGCAGTATGTGCAGGTGCTGCGAGACCAGCATCGGCTGCCGGTGCTGCCGAGGTTCGTCCAGCCGGGGCAGGAGGCGCTCGCGGCAGAGCAGGCCCAGCACCCACCGCTGTACTATGCGATCCTGGCGGGGGCGTCGTATGTACTGCCGCCGCTGGAGACGACTTTCACGCAGCGGGCGTTCAAATTCCTGTCGCTGCTCATGGGGCTCGGGGGCCTGTGGGCGCTGGCGGTGTGCGCGCGGCGACTGTGGCCGGAGGACTTGCTGACGGGGCTTGCGGCGACGGCGTCGCTGGCGTTCCTGCCGATGTTCTGGGTGATGACGTCACTGATCAACAACTCGGCCGGGTCGCTGCTGGCCAGCGGAGTGGCGCTGCTCCTGCTGCAGAAGGCGCTTGGTAACGAGGAGATCAGGCCGCGACAGTGGTTTTGGGCGGGGTTGGTGGTGGCGCTGGGGATGATGATGAAGATCACGGCGGCGTGGCTGGTGCCGGTGCTGGTCGTGGCGATCTGGGCGCGGTGGCGACGGGAGCCGGAGAGGAAGTGGCGGCAGCTATGGTCGATGGTGTGGCCGGTGGCGCTGCCGCTGCTGGTGATCGTGGGCGGATGGCTGCTGCGAAACCAGATCAGCTTCGGCGAGATCATGCCGGAGCGGGTGTTGAAGCGGGAGTATTTGCCCGCCGGGATACTCACTTTGCTGTTCATGGAGCCGTCGGAGGCGGCGTATGCCGGGAAGCTGCTGCTGTTCGTGTTCTTTGTCACCATCCCGCTGAGCCTGGTGACGCCATATTGGCTGCTGCGGACGGCGATGACGCACGCGCAGGCCTACACGATGTTTCTGGTCTACATGCTGCCGGCGCTGGGGGCGCTGATACTGGAGGGCGTGCGGCGGCGGAGGGAGTTGCTGGCGCAGCCGACGGCGCGGCAGGGGCTGCTGCTGGCGTGCCTGCCGGGGGTGCTGGCGGGATGGGTGATTGCGCTGACGGCGGTGATGCACGACTGGAACACGGGACTCTATGCCGGGCGGTATATGGTGGACGCGGCGCCGGCGTGCGCGCTGCTTTGGGCGGCGGGGATGCAGAAGCTACTGCCAGCGCCGAGGGCGCGGCTGGTGGGGCTGATCGTGTGGCTGGGGGCGCTTCTGGCGGTTTCGGTGTGGGTGCATGGGTTCATGTTCAGGTTCTTCGCGGCGATTCCGACCGGTTAGGCCGGAGGTTTTGATGCATCGTTACAGCGAATATTCGTGGCTGCGGGGCTTTAGCGTGGTCCCATCGTGGGGGGCGCGGATTGAGCAGGCGTGGTGGGACTACGAGCCGGAGCGCTTCAGGGAAGAGATTGCCCTGGCCACCACCGTCCACGCGAACTGTCTGCGGCTGTGGATCGAGTTTCCGGCGTGGATGGCGGACCCTGAGAGCGTGACGGCCTCGTTCCTCGATGCGGTAGCGGCAGTCGGCGAACTGGGCATGGCCGCCATGCCGTGCCTGTTCAACCGCTGGCATGACTATGATTTCGACTATGGCGGCACGTATACGGAGGACCTGTACCGGAACCGGGCACCGAAGCTGGAGTATGTGCGGGCGCTGGTGGAACCGCTGCGGTATGACCCGAACGTGCTGGTCTGGGACCTGTGCAACGAGCCCCAGGCGTTCAACCTCAACAGTGAGGTGAACCAGAAGGAGTACCAGTGGCTGGAGCAGGTAGCGGCGACCGTGCGGGAGTGCGGCGCGCGGCAGCCCATCACCATTGGGACCATGGTCGGCAGCAACATCGAGGTCTATGCGCCGCTCATGGACGTGCTGTGCGCGCACCCTTACAAGCACACGCCGCGGGAGCTTGAGGCGGAGATCGCGTTCTATGACCAACTGCGGGCGAAATATGGCAAGCCGCTGTTGGTCAACGAGACCATCCCGGGATGCCTGGATGACTTGAGGCGGGCGGAGGTTGCGCGTTTCTATACCGAGATGCTGACGGAGGCCGGATGCGGGTGGATGGGGTGGGCTTTGCGGGAGGGGAAGGCGATCTCGACGCGGCGCGACCGGCACGATCGCAATGGGCTGGACGGGGAGGGATTTCACCCGTACTTCACGGCCGCGGGTAAGCTGCGTGGCGGGCTGGAGTTCCTGACAGAGGTTCCGGCGCGAAGGGCGCCCTGGCTGGAGAGATAGACGGCGGGGACCACGGTCCGCCGCTACAGAGGGAGGACCTACAGTGCGGTTCAATGTTGATGAGGCAAAGTGCACTCTGTGTGGCGCGTGTTTGAAGACCTGTCCCACCGATATGGTGCGCGAGAAGCGGGGAGCGATCAAGATCAGCTATGTCGCCTGCATCGGCTGCGGGCACTGCATGGCGCTTTGCCCGAGCGGGGCGGTATCGCTCGATCAGATCGAGTATGAGGGGGAGTTCGCGGCGCGACCGGCGCTGACGGCGACGCCGGAGCAACTGCTCGACGTGTTCAAGGCGCGGCGGACGGTGCGGCAGTATCTGCCCGAGCCGGTGAGCCGGGAAGAACTTGAGTTGCTGCTCGAGGCGGCGCGGTATGTGCCGACCGGGGCGAATGCGCAGCCGCAGGAGTTTCTGGTCATCACCGATGAGACGGCCAAGGCGGGGCTGCGGGATGAGATCATGGAATACTACCGCGCGTATGCGGCGGCCCTGGCGGACAGGGAGCACCCCCAGCACCTGGCCGAGTTTGGCGGGACGGGCACGGGTGAGATGCATGAGCATATCCTGGCGGCGGTGCCGTCGTTTGTGAAGAATGTCGATGCGGGGCGGGATCGGCTGTTCTTTGAAGCGCCGGCAGTCATTGTGATCCACGCGCCCAGGAATGAGGTACTGCCAGAGTCGGCTTGTGCGTTTGCATGCTTTGCGATCACGCTGATGGCGGAGACGATGGGGCTGGGGACGTGCATCACCGGATATGCGTCGCTGGCGCTGCAGGCGTTGCCGGAGTTGGCTCGGGAGACCGGGGTGCCGGAGGGGAATGAGGTGTATTACGTGGTGGTGGTGGGGAGGCCGGCCGAGGATTGGCAGATGGTGCCGCCGCGCAAACCGGCAAACGTGAGGTACGTGTAGGTCTCGCGTGGTAGGCATGCTCCGCATGCCGGAACCACGTTCAGTGATCCCGGCATGCGGAGCATGCCTACCACGCGAACAAAAGCAAAGCGCGCCCCCTGGTTGGGGGCGCGCTTTGGTGTTTGAGGCTTTGGTGGACTAGTAGTCCATACCGGGGCCGCCCTGCGGCATGGGCGGCTCGGGCTCGGGAATCTCGGCTACCAGCGTCTCGGTGGTCAGGACCAACGAGCCGATGCTGGCGGCGTTCTCCAAAGCTGAGCGGACTACCTTCACCGGGTCCACGACGCCGGCCTTGAGCA
The DNA here is from genome assembly GCA_039683575.1 of Armatimonadia bacterium. Lineage (GTDB taxonomy): Bacteria > Armatimonadota > Zipacnadia > Zipacnadales > UBA11051 > JAJFUB01. Next base: position 36,466 of record JBDKRC010000021.1, read on the forward strand.
TGTCACCGTACTCTTCGGTGGCAGCGTCGAAGCCGTACTTCTTGGACTTGTTGTTCATGATCTTCTCGGCAACGACACTGCCCTCGTAGCCAGCGTTCGCCGCGATGCGGCGCAGCGGCTCGATGGCAGCCTTCTTGATGATGGTGATGCCGGTCTGCTCGTCCGGAACATCGGAGGTGATGTCGAGCGCCGCGGCTGCGCGCAGCAGAGCTACGCCGCCACCGGCCACGATGCCCTCTTCCAGGGCGGAGCGAGCGGAGGACAGGGCGTCCTCGAAGCGGTGCTTGAGTTCCTTGAGCTCGGTCTCGGTAGCCGCGCCGACCTTGATGACGGCGACGCCGCCAGCGAGCTTGGCGAGGCGCTCTTCGAGCTTCTCACGGTCGTAGTTGCTGTCCGTGATCTCGATCTCTTTGCGGATCTGGCTGATGCGCCCGGCGATGTCCTCGGCGCTGCCGCCGCCCTGCACGATGGTTGTCTCGTCCTTGCTGACCACGATGCGCTCGGCGGTGCCCATGTCTTCGAGGGTGACGCTATCGAGCTTGATGCCGAGGTCCTCGGAGATGAAGGTGCCGCCGGTGAGGACGGCCAGGTCTTCGAGGTTGCGCTTGCGGCGGTCGCCAAAGCCCGGGGCCTTGACCGCGCAGGCCTGAACGGTGCCGCGCATCTTGTTGACCACGAGCGTGGCAAGAGCCTCGGCCTCGACGTCCTCAGCGATGATCAGCAGCGGGCGGCCGGCGCCGGCGACCTTCTCCATGACCGGGACGATGTCCGCGGCGGAGGAGATCTTCTTTTCGTAGAGGAGGATGAAGGGCCGCTCGAGCACGGCCTGCATGGTGTCGCCCTCGGTGACGAAGTACGGGGAGACGTAGCCCTTGTCGAACTGCATGCCCTCGACGACTTCGACTTCGGTCTTGCCGACCTTGGACTCTTCGACGGTGATGACGCCGTCCTTGCCGACCTTGTCCATGGCGTCAGCGATGAGCTCGCCGATCTCATGGTCGTTGCCAGCGATGCCAGCGACGTTCGCGACGTCGTCGCGGCCCTCGAGGGGCTCGGACATCTCGCGGATCTTCTCCACCATGGCGACCGTGGCGCGCTCGATGCCGCGCTTGATCAGCATGGGGTTGGCGCCGGCAGCGACGTTGCGCAGACCGGCGTGGACGATGGCCTGGGCCAGGACGGTGGCGGTGGTGGTGCCGTCGCCGGTGTCGTCATTGGTCTTGGACGCGACTTCCTTGCACAGCTGGGCGCCCATGTTCTCGTAGCGGTCCTCAAGCTCGACTTCCTTGGCGACGGTGACGCCGTCCTTGGTAATCGTGGGGCCGCCCCACTTCTTGGCGATGACGACGTTGCGGCCTTTGGGCCCCAGCGTCACGGCGACAGCGTCGGCGACTTTGTCGACGCCGCGTTCGAGTGCCCGGCGGGCCTCTTCGTCAAAGGCAAGTTGCTTTGCCATATATGAAATCCTCCTGAGATTTTGCGCAAGGGAATCAGGTTAGACGGTGTCTACCTAGTCCTTGATGGCGAGAATGCTGCTCTCGTCGATCAGCAGATAGTCGGTACCTTCGTAGCTGATCTCGGTGCCGCCGTACTCGCTGTAGACGACCTTGTCGCCGACCTTGACGCCAAGCACTTTGCGCTCGCCCTTGTCGTTGAGCTTGCCAGGGCCTACGGCAATGACTTCGCCCTCGCGGGGCTTTTCCTGCGCCGCTTCGGGGAGGATGATCCCTCCGGCGGTCTTCTCTTCGGCTTCGAGGGGTTTGACCAGTACGCGATCACCCAACGGTTGAAGCATAGGCTGCACACCACCTTGATCGAATGTCCCGGAAATACCGGTAGTTACTGAGCTGCGCGCCGCCGGTTTTTGCCCGGCAGGCTTAGCACTCGCCACGGCAGAGTGCTAACGGCGCAATTATAGCGTAGTGCGATGAAAAGTCAACTATTTCGGGGAAGAAGGATGACGGTGAAATGGCGGCGGGCTGAGGCTCTGTGAGCTCAGACGAACAGCTATGGCCCGGCTGTGAGCCAGGCCGGGCCATAGCGGCGATTGTCAGGCTGCGGGCTACTCCTCCTTGTGCTGCTTGCCTTTAGCCCTTTTCTCTTTGAGCGCCTTCTTGGTCTGCTTGGCGGGTTTGACGGTTTTCTCGCGTCGGGTACTCATCTTTCATCTCCTTGTGGCGACATGCCAAGGTGTCGCGATCAGCGGCCACGCGTTCCAGTCACCGTCTCGGAGGTGACTCCCGCGAGGGGCGGCGCGCTTGTGACCGGTACGTGAGACGGCAGGCCCCTGCAGATGCCCTTGCCGGCGTGCAGGCGGCGGTAGCTGAAGTTGACCAACAGGCGGGGCACCAGCTTGCCTCGACCGGTGAGCGCGCGCTCAAGGATAGAGGGGAGCGAGTAGAAGCGTCTGTAGGTCTCCTTCTGCCCCTCCTGCAGTTGCAGGGCGGTCATCTGACGCGGGCGGAACACCACGTTACTCATGGTATAGTGCGACCAGTCGTGGTCTTCGATGCGGCCTTCCGCCTCGAGTTGGCGGTTCACCACGGTGCCCGGGAAGGGCGTGAGCGCGGAGAACTGGGCGGCCACGAGCTTATGTTTGCGCGCGAAAGCGGCGGTGCGGGCGAAAACTCCAGGATCGTCGCCATCGAGGCCCAGAACGAAGGAGCCGATGATCTCGATTCCCGCATCATGAATGGTCCGGATCGCTTGTGCCATGTCGGTGCCCAGATTAGCGGCTTTCCTGGTGGTGCGAAGATTCTCTTCCGAGACCGACTCCAGGCCGATGTACATCGCCTGGCAGCCGCTGCGCGCCGCCAGTTTCAGCAGCTCCGGATCCCGGGCCATGGTCAGGTCGCCCTGGCTTACCCAACGCAACTTAAGTGGGATGAGAGCTTCGAACAGTTCCTTGGCGCGGTTGGCGTTGCCCACGATGTTGTCATCGACAAAGCCCACCCAGCCGCCGAGACCGCGCACTTCGTCGACTACCTCAGGCACCGGCCGGAAGCGATAGCGGCGCCCGAAGATGGCGCTGACGGTACAGAAAGTGCAGGCGTGCGGGCAGCCGCGCGCGGTCTGCACCACGTTGATGGTGAGGTACCGGTCGGTACGTAGCAGCTCGCGCCGCGGGCGTGGCAGATCCACCAGGTCGTGATACTGTTCCGCCTGGTAGCGTGGCTGCAGGCGTCCCGCCGTGAGGTCTTCGAGCACGGTCCGCCAGATGCCCTCAGCCTCCCCGATCACGATGGCGTCGGCGTGCAAGGCAGCCTCATCCGGCAATACTGTGGGGTGAATGCCCCCCATTACCACCGGGATCGAGCGTTCTCGAAAGTGCTTCGCGATCTCATAGGCTCGCGGAGCAGAGGCAGTTGGCACCGTCAGGGCCACCCAGTCAGCGGGAGTGTCAGGGGCGAGGCGCTCGACGTTCTCGTCGATTAGTTGGATATCAATGTCACGGGGCGTGAGACCCGCCAGCAGCGGCAGGCTCAACGGTGGTGCCAGTACCTTCCCCCCCCGCCACCAGCCCTGACACCACGCTGGTGATATGATAAGTAACCGAGGTTTGTCTCTCAGGACCATGCATTTCGCCTTCCTGAAGCTTCAGCGATCTTTGAGATGCTCGCAAGGATTCGACGTTCCGTAGGATGCAGCGGCTCAGTCGGGAGCGTCTTTGGGAGCATCGCTTTGATCGTTCTATGGCTTGCAGTAGAGCGGCGGAGCGTTCCCTGGCTCCGGCGAGGTTGTCGCCGGGGCCTCTACGCAATCAGTATGGACCTCATTGTTCAATATCGCAAGTACTATGAGTTAGTCATGGCACGCTAAATGTACACAAATGCCTTACCCGGCGCGGTTGCGGCGGCTTCCTGGGCCGCTTCGCCGGCCTGGGAGAGGAGGGTGCAGGGCTCGATGGTGCCGGTGCCTTCCCAGCCGCTGACGCCGATGGAGAAGGATAGGAGGCCGGCGACCTCCTCATCGGTGCGCAGGGCCTCGGCGATGCGGCCGGCGGCGATCAGGGCGGGGCGAGGGCCGGTGTGGTGGAAGAAGACTGCGAAGGAGCGCTTGCCGATGCGTCCCACGAGGTCGGAATGCCGCACTGCGGCCGTGACGTGGGCGCCGATGCGTTTGTGCAGTTCCGCGGGAATCTCCTCGAGCGAGCGTAGCGGGCGCAGGTCGAGTACGGCGAGGGATAGCTCGTCGGCCTGTCGCCGCGCCCGGTCGATCTCTCGCTCCAGGGCATCGATGAAGTAGGGCCAGCTATAGGTGCCGCTCTCGATGTCCACCATGCCACGGGCGGTGTCGCTGTTGACCATGTCCATGGCGCGCAGGTACGGCGCTGCGTACTGCAGCATCACCTGCAGCCTGCTCCAGGTGGCGCTGGGGGCGGTGGCCCCACTATCGAGGGTCGCAGCGCGGACGATTACGCCGGTTGAGGCTCCGGTGGGGAGGTAGGTATCGCGGTATTCCGCCAGGTCCTGGGCCACCACCGGGAGTGTTGGCTGGAGGCACACGACTTGCTGCGGGGCTTTGCCCCAATCCGGCATCAGCAGGGCACCGGGGCATTCCAGGGCGCTGGCCGAGGTGACGAAATGGGCGAGCTGTCCGGCGGCCGCGGTGGGACTGAGAGGGGCGAGGCTACACAGATAGACCGCCGGCTCGCCATCGCGCACCGTGGCCATGGCCCAGAGGTCAAGGTCGAAGTGGACGCCTTCCTGGGCCAGGGCGGAGAGGACTTCAAGCGGACTGCGCGCACGCGCGAGGACAGTGGGCAGGTTCGAGTGCAGGCTCAACGACGGCATCATGGGCAGTGGCTTTTCACAATACATCAGGGGCACCTCAGGCAAAGGACGTGGGACTGAACCACTTGCTTTATCGGCCCCGCAAGATCACAGCGGTGTAGCAGCGACCTTACGCGACGTAAATTGACGGGGTGGAAGGAATCTCGCGTGAATGGCACGAATTGCTGACACAACAATGAGTGGCCAGGAGAACACGACCAGACAGTTGAGGTGTCCGGCCTGTGGGTCCGAGCTACCGCGCGGGGCCACGGAGTGCCGCGCGTGCCGAGCTAAGGTATCTCAGCCCGAGGGCACAGCCACAGAGAGCCGTGAGGTACCGGCCGAGCCCGTACCCCATGGCCGCCGGCACGGCCAGCGCGGCCGCTCCGTACGCGCCAGCAAGCGGTATGTCTACGGCAAGCGTAAGGAGGGGCTCTCGGCAGAGATGGTGTGGTTGCTCCTGGTGATCATCCTGGGGCTGCTGCTGATCCTCGGAGCGCATCTGCTGGCGTTCATGCGGGCTCGGAAGCTAGTGGCGGTCCCGTCCCCGCCGGCGCCGGTGGTGCGTTGTTGCTACTCGAGCAGTGAGACCGCGTGGGGTAATCCGGAGGCCCTGTCCCCGGCCTCCCTGCGGTTAGGGATCAAGTCATACCCGATATTGAGGCGATACTCATGAAGATTGCCTACGGGACCTATGCGATGCCGATGGTGAGGCTTGAGGATGCGTTGCCGGGGCTGGCGGCAATCGGGTACGACGGCGTGGAGATCTGCATCGGGCCCAAGCATGTCGAGCCGACCGCTGACAGCCTGCCACCGGCCCGCCGCACGGCGCTGCGGGACATGCTGGCCAAACACTCGCTGGGACTGCCGGCGCTGTTCATGCTGGGGCAGGTCTACACAGAGAGTGAAGCGGACCATCAGGCGAACCTCGAGCGGGTGCGGCGGTGCGCGCAGCTGGCGCGTGACCTGGGCATGACGGGGACGCCAGTGTTGGCACTGGGCTTTGGCGGGCCCAAGCCCCAGTGGGATGAGATCAAGCACCGGTTTGTGGAGCTTTTGGCGGACTATGCGGAACTGGCGGCTGAGGAGGACTTCATCCTGGCGGGCGAGGCGCACGCCGGGGCGGCGGTGGACCGCTCGGAGCGGATCGTGTGGCTGATGGAGGAGCTTGACAACCCACGGGTGCGGTTGCATTTCGACATCGTACACCTGTTTCTGGCGGGAGAGACGGAAGCCGAGGCGGTGCGGACGCTGGTGCCCTATACGGCGCACACGCATATCACGGACGCGATCAAGCGGCCCGACGGCGGGTTTGAACTGGTGCTGCTCGGGGAGGGTCAGCTCGACGCGACCGCTTACATGAAGGCGATGGCGGAGGCCGGTTGGGATAGCTATATCACGCTGGAAGTCAGCACGATGGTGTGGGGCAAGGAAGGCTACAATCCGTGGCAGACGGCACGGTTCTCGTATGATTCGCTTTGTAAGGCGTTTGCAGGGGCGGGAGTGTTGCGGGGTTAGAGTGGATGAACGGGCTGTAGGGCGGGGGCTCGTACCCCGCCGCTCAGTTGGTCGGTGATAACGACCGGCGGGGTACGAGCCCCCTGCGACGCAGACGTCACTACGCCCTACAGCCAGAGACAGCCAGAGTGCGAGGCACCATATGGAAAAGGTTCTGCTGGTCATCGGCGATGCGGCGGAGATTACCGATACGCTGTATCCGTACTACCGGATCGCCGAGGATGCCTATGAGGTGCTCATCGCCGCGCCGGAGAAGCGGCTTTACCACCTGGTACAGCATGACAAGCACCCGGATTGGGATATCACCGTCGAATCCAGGGGCTACAACTGGCAGTCCGACATCGCCTTCCGCGACATTAAGGAAGAGGAGTACCTGGGGCTGGTGCTGTCGGGGGGGCGCGCACCGGAGTATATTCGGTATGATGAAGACCTGATGCGTATCACGCGGCATTTTGGCGATACTGGCAAGCCGATTGCGGTGGTGTGCCACGGCATTGAGATCGTGGCGAAGGCAGGGGTGATCAAGGGTAAGCGCGTAACGACGGTCGCCAAGTGCGCCTATGACGCGGAGGTATGCGGGGCGACCTATGTGGATGAGCCGGTCGTGGTGGATGGCAACGTGGTGAGCGCACGGACGTTCCATGACAACACGCCGTGGATGCGCGAGTATATGAAGGTGCTCAACGCGGCGCGCGAGGCCAAGGCGGCCACGGAGTAGATATGGGTTCGCCCCGGCCTACGGGGAGTTGTCGTGGACAACGGCCGGCGGGGTACGAGCCCCCTGCGACGCAGACGTCGCTACGCCCTACAGCCTGAGAGCGGAGTGAAACATGGCCCCGGTGAACCTGCTGCTGGTCGGTTGTGGGATGATGGGCGCGCGGCATGTGCGCGGGCTTGGTGAGTTGGAGCGGGTGCTACCGGGCTCGGTGCGGCTGGCGGCGGTCTGCGACCGGCGGGAGGACTATGCGTCGGATGTCGCGGATGAGGCGCAGGAACTCTTCGGAGCGCGCCCGGCGATCTATGCCGACATCGATCAGGCACTGGCGGGGCAGCCAGCGCTGCAGGCAGTGGACCTGGTCACCGACCCGCGTTCGCACGATGGACTGGCAGTAAAGCTGCTGGGGGCGGGGCTGGATGTTATCTGCGAAAAGCCCCTGGCGGTCACGGTCGAGCGTGGGCGGCGGATGGTTGACGCGGCACAGGCGGCTGGACGGATACTGGCGGTGGCCGAGAACAACCGCCGCGACCCGACCAACCGTCTGGCGCGCGCGCTGCTTGGCGAAGGGGTTATCGGGCAGCCAAACTTCGCGCTGCAGGTGCTGATCAACCCCGCTAACCGTATCATCGGCACAGCGTGGCGGCACAGGCTGGCGATGGGCGGGGTGCTGCTGGATGTGGCTATTCACGTTGCGTATATTCTTGAATACCTGTTGGGCCCGGTCACGGCCGTGACGGCTCAGACGCAGCAGGTGCAACACGCGCTGCATGGCAAGGAGTTCAATGGCAAAGAGGTGGATGTGGAGGTGGACAGCGAAGACTGCTGCACCGCGCTCCTGGAGTTTGCGGGCGGTGCGCAGGGGCATGTGACGGCGCACTTCGCGAGTCCCGGCGAGACGATGTACAAGCGGCTGCTGATCGGCAGCGCGGGGACGCTGAATCTGCCGGGAGATCGCTCAGGCGGGGAGATCGAACTGCGGCGTGGGTGCGAGCGGGTGTCGGGCGAGGGGTTGCTCGAGCTGGTGCCGGAGTACCGGCTGAATGAGGCGGAGGCGCTGCTGTTTGGGCAGCGGCCGGCTGGGTATGAGCTGGACTGGCCGGTGGTGGACCGCAAGCTGATCGCAGCCGAGATGCACGATTTCGTGACGGCGGTGCGCGAGCGGCGGTCGCCGGAGACGGACGGGGAAGCAGGCCTGCGGTCGCTGGCGATCATCCATGCCATGATGGAGTCGGCGCTGGCGGGGCGACGGGTGACGCTGGATGAGGTATTAGCGGGGCGGGTGCGGGCGTATCAGAATCAGGGGGAGAACGCGGCGGTATAGGTGCTCGACACAGTAGCGCGGGCCGCTCGCCCGCCGCGGGCAGGCGAGGCGCCTGCCCTACTGGTATGATAGTATGGCGGACGAGGTTCTGGCGGGGCGGGTGCGGGCGTATCAGAATCAGGTGGAGAATGCGGCGGTATAGGTGCTCGACACAGTAGCGCGGGCGGCTCGCCCGCGGCGGGCAGGCGAGCCGCCTGCCCTACTGGTATGATAGCATGGCGCAGTACAGGCGATTATCCTGCCGTACTGGTATGATAGTATGGCGGAGGACAGGCGATTAGCCTGCCCCGCTGTGACATAATATGGATTTGGGCGGCATACTGAACTGACAACCAATAGGGAGGTCGTTAGATGATAAAGTCTATCAGTTACTGGTCGTTCCCGGCGGGTATGGCGCTTGAGGCGCGCATGAAGCTCGCCAAGGAGTGCGGTTTCGAGGCCATCGAGTTGACGCTCGAGGGTCCCGGTGCCGAGATCAACATGTCCACCAGCGCTGCTGATCTGAAGAAGATCAAGCAGATGGCGGACAAGATCGGCCTGCAGACGCCGACCTTTGCGACGGGGCTGTACTGGTCGGACCCGATGATCCTCGACGGCGGCAAGATCAACAAGATGGGCCTGGACATCTGCAAGAAGTCACTGCAGTTTGCCAAGATCATCGGCGCGAACACCGCGCTGACCATCCCGTGCACCGTCACGCCGGGCCTGCCGTATGACATGGCGTACGAGAAGAGCGTCGAGGTACTGAAGAAGCTCGTGCCCGAGGCTGAGAAGCAGGGCGTGTCCATCGGTGTTGAGTACGTCTGGAACAAGTTTCTGCTCAGCCCGCTGGAGTTCCGCAGCTTCCTCGACGAGATCGGCAGCCCGATGGTCAAGGCGTACTTCGACGTAGGCAACGTCATGGCGGCAGGTTATCCCGACCAGTGGATCCGCATCCTGGGCGACCGGATCAGCGCCGTGCACTTCAAGGACTTCAAGCGCAGCATCGCGGACCTCGATGGGTTCGTGGACTTGCTCGAGGGCGATGTGCCGTGGGATGCCGTCATGAAGGCGCTCAAGGCGATCAAGTATGACTGGGCGGTCACGGCCGAGATGATGCCGCCGTACCAGCACTTCCCCGAGTACCTGCTGAAGGCCACCAGTGGCGCCATGGACCTGATCCTGGGCCGCAAGTAGCAACCATTGGGGGAGGGGCGCCTTGCCTCTCCCCCACTCTGAAAGCGTCCGCCGATGGATAACGTCGCTCCCGACAAGAAGCCAGAGGCACCCCAGCCGCCCGCTGAGGACGTGCTGGATATAGACCTTGAGGACCTGCCCGAGGAACCTGCTGAGGCTCCGGGAGCGGTGCTTGAGGTCAACCTCGATGAGGCTGAGGAGGCAGCGGGGCAGTTTCCGGCCGTCGAGCAGTACCCGGCGGTCACCGAACAGCAGGCCAGGGCAGCCGTTGGGGTAACTCTGACGTGCGTGTGTTCGGTCAAGCGCGAGAGCTTCATCGTTACTTTTGAGGAACTTGAGCCGGGGTTCTACTTTGCGACGACCGCAGAGCCATGCGCCAAGGGGGCCGGCGGGCCTGAGGCGGGTGGTCTCAACCAGATCCAGGGGCAGTTCGCAATGGGGCCGGAGTTCCAGTGCCCGTATTGCCATTGCGGGAGCCTCGTGCTGTGCTCCGGGTGTGGTACGGTGCTGTGCGCGGGGGCGGCGAGCAAACAGGGGGTCTGCGCCTGCCCGCAGTGCTCGTCTGAGTTGACCCTGACGCAGGAGATGGCCCGGTCGGTGCGGGGGAGCGGGGGCAAAGGGAAGAAGAAGGGCCGTTAGCGGGCGGGACGCCCGCACTACGCGGCGGGGGGGAGACGGGCGAGACGCCCGTCCTACGAAGAGGTTCTCCGAGGCGGGCGGCGGCGGCGGGGGGGACGCCCGTCTTCCAATGATGTTTCTGCATTCTGCCGAAAGAATGGGGAATGGCACATGGCCCAGTATGAATATCAGGTACTCGAGCAGGCCGGTGGTCGCGTAAACCACCTCAACGAGCGGATCGCTGCGCTCGTGGAGGAAGGGTTTCATCCGATCATGATGACCGGGACTTCGCCCCAGGTCAGCATCATGCTGCGGCGGGCGACGCAACCGGCCCCGGCGGCGGCTGCCCCTGCCGCTCCCGCACAGCCCGCTGCGCCACGGCCCACCGGTTAGCGGCTGGCGTGGTGGCACTATGACGACTGAGTACCAACCGTTCCGGGGACTGCGGTCGCCGGAGGACTTGCTGCTGGTCCGACGTGAGTTTGCCCGGCGGCCAATGTCCCTAAAGCTCCCGGAGCCCTACTTCGGTGAGTTCTGTGCGTGGGTGACGGTCGAGGGGACGGCTGAGGGGTTGCTGAGCCAGTCGGGCCAGCTATTGTGGCAGGCGACGCGTGAGGATGGCCCCGCCTGGCGGCTGCTCATCACCCCGCACGGCTATCTGCGCTTTGAGGCCGAGACCGACCCGCCGCTTATCTGCGAGAGCAAAATCCCCCTGCATTGTTTTCTGACCGGACGACGGCGGTTTCGCGTCGGCATCGCCATGGGTAACTACTCGTGGCTGCTGCGGGACAGCGAATACGCCGCCGAGGCCGATTCCTACGGCCGCCTGCGGCTCCTGATCAGTCCGACGGAGAAGGCACCCTTTGCGGTGTGTGGAGGGCGGGAGAACCTCGGCAACCCGCTCTTTGGCCCGGTGCCGCAGCGGATTGAGTGGCAAGAGCAAGGGTTTGAGCCATTCCACGGGCGCATCTCCGGCTTTTCCGCCTATCAGACCGAGCGCTATGAGATGGTGGACCCGCCGCGGAGGCGGTCCGCGGATGACGTGGTGCCGCCGATACCGGGCGGCGGGGGTTTCGCGCCGCGCTGGATCAGCGACGACACTATTGAGGTGTATGGCCGGCCTGAGTTCACGCAGACGACGAGCTATTGGTTCCTGCTGGGCGTCAATGACTGTAGCCGCAGACTGCGCCGGGTGCGGCTGCAGCCGGTGTGGTGGGGCAGCGCCAACATGACGCCGACGTTTTTCGCCAGCACTGACGGGCGGCGCTGGCGACGCATTGCGCCACAGCGGATCGAGATGCGTGAGAATGGGGCGGATATCGCCATGGATGTCGCTCTGACGCCACGTCAGGCGCAAGGATGCCTGATCGCCAGCGCCATCCCGTTTCTGGAGACGGACCGCCGCGAGTTCATTGACTGGGCCGGGGAGAAGCTTGGGGCTCAAGTCGAAGTGTGCGGCAAGTCAGCCGAGGGGCGGCCTGTCGAGGTAGTGCGCGTCGCGCCAAGGCGGGGTGAGGCCCTGCGGCACGTCGCCATTGCCTGCGGGCAGCACTCTCCGGCAGAGACCATGGGCGCGCACGTTCTGCGGCCAATGCTGCTGGAGGCGCGGCGGCTGGGGCTGCTGGACAGAATAGCGTTCCATCTCGTGCCGACCGTCAATGTCGACTGCGCGCACTATGGAGGCAACGGCCTCAACGCCAACCGGCGCAACACCAACCGTCACTGGCTGCGTGACTTGCAGCCGGAGACGGAGGCTGTGATCTCGTACTTCGAGCGTTTCGCCGAGAACGGTGGCGGGCTGGACTTCGCGCTCGACCTGCATGCCGGCGGCATTTTCCGCAACCACCTGCTCATGCACATGGCCCCCCAGGAGGGCGAGGAGTTGCCAGCGCAGGCGCTGGCAGAGCAGGAGCAGTGGCGAGACCTGCTGGAGGCCCATGCAGGGCTGCGCCGCGCTGACGGTACCGGCCTTCCGATACAGCGCCTGCGGGCGACGGACTATTTCCTGCGGCGCTTCAGTTGCCCGGCTTTCTGCCTGGAACTGAGCACCTGCAGCTATTTCGACCCTGACGCAGGGGTTTCGAAACCCTTCGAACAGCGGGCGCTGCAAATCGTGGGCAAGGGGCTCGCGCGGGCGATGGCGGAGTGGGTTTGACCAGAAATACCGATGGGGTGAGTGGATGAACGAGAACGATCTGCGCGAACTTATGGCCTGCGTGGCCCAGGGGGCTCTGACGCCCGACGAGGCTGTGGAGCGGCTGCGCGTGCTGCCTTTTGAGGACCTGGGGTTTGCCAAGGTAGACCACCACCGGGCGCTGCGGACGGGGTTTCCGGAAGTGATCTACTGCGAGCAGAAGACGCCGGAGCAGGTGGTGGAGATCGCGGCGCGCATCAAATGCCATGCGCCGGTGGTGCTCGCCACCAGGGCCGATCGCGCGGTCTATGACAAGGTGGCCGAACGCTTCCCCGACTGCCGCTATGACGAAGCGGCTCGGGTGATTACGCTTGGCCAGCCGGAGCCGTGTCAGGAGGGCTGCCCCACGGCTCTCATCATCACCGCAGGAACGTCGGACATCCCCGTGGCCGAGGAGGCTGCGCTGGTCGTCGAGGCGGCCTCGGTGCCCGTGAAGCGGCTGTTTGATGTGGGCGTGGCCGGATTGCACCGGCTGCTTCAGCACCATGAGGACCTTACGCAGGCGGGGGCGCTGGTGGTGGTGGCAGGGATGGAGGGAGCGCTCGCGAGCGTCGTCGGCGGGCTCGTGGCCAGGCCGGTAATCGGCGTGCCCACGAGCGTGGGCTATGGCGCGAGCTTCGGAGGCGTGGCGGCCCTGCTGGGGATGCTCAATAGCTGTGCGTCGGGGCTGGCTGTCGTGAATATTGACAACGGGTTCGGGGCCGGATACATGGCCGCGATGATCTGCAAACTGGCCGCACCCAAACAATCGGAGTGAGACACATGAGTCTGTTATACCTTAGCCGTGCGGATGTTGAGAGCCTCGAGATATCCATGAGCAGCGTCATTGACGCGGTCGAGGAGGGCTTCCGGCGCAAGGGCCTGGGCCAGACCCAGATGCCGCCCAAGACCCCCATCTATCCGCGCGGCCGTATCACGTTCCTGCATGCCATGCCGGCTTACGTCGCGGGGGTCGAAGCCGCGGCGGTCAAGTGGGTCGGCGGGGCGGATGACAACCGGGAGCGCGGACTGCCAACGATCACCGGTCTACTAATCCTGAATGACCCGGTGAGCATGCTCCCGCTGGCTGTCATGGACTGCACGTGGCTGACCATGATGCGCACGGGCGCAGCCAACGCGGTGGCGATGAAGTACCTGGGACCCAAGGCCCCACAGGAGATGGCGCTCATCGGCTGCGGTGTGCAGGGGCGGAGCGTGCTGACCGCCGCGAAGGTGGTGTACCCGGGCCTGAAGCGCGTGCGGGTGTACGACGTCTTCCCTGAGGCGGCCGACAAGTACATCCGTGAGATGTCGGAAAGCCAGCAGGTGGAGATCATCGGCGCGCCTGACCCGAAGGCTGCGATCATTGGCGCGGACATTGTGGTCACAGCCTCAACGATGCCGGCGGACGCCCCGCCGTATATCGAGGAGAGCTGGATCAAGCCGGGGGCAATGGCGGCGCCTGTTGACTACAACGTTGGCTGGCATGCGGAAGTCTTCACGGCAGTGGACAAGTTCATCACCGACGACGTGGCGCAGATGGAGTACTACCGCGAGACGCGCGGGTACTTCAAGGGGCTCCCGGCGGCGGCGGAACTCGGGGATGTGGTCGCAGGGAAGCTGCCGGGCCGTGAGAGCGACGAGGAGCGCACCATGTCAATGTGCATGGGGATTGCGATAGACGATGCGGTGACGGCGAAGTTGATCTATGGGGTGGCGTTGGAGCGGGGCGTAGGGACGGAGTTGCCGCTGTAGGTCTGGGCTGACCACGACGGGCGGGCGGACCACGGTCCGCCCCTACGAACCGAGGGTGGCAGGTAGGGGGGGACCGTGGTCCGCCCGTCTGCATTCCCAAGGCGGGCGAGACGCCCGCACCACGCGATTGTGAGCGATTATGATGGAGTCTCCCATGGCACTACAGATCGTCGAACTCGCTGGAACACCGCGTGAGATGGGCCGGCAGTATGGTGAAGAGCTGCGGGAGGCGGCGCGGGGGATGGTGCAGACCCGGCTGGATCTTGCGGCCCAGGAGGCGGAGAAGGCCATCCCTGGCGGCGGGATCGACTGGTGCCTGCAAGTCGCGGAGGAGTGCGTGAAGCCGCTGCAGGCCTTCTCCCTGCCCGTCTACGAGGAGTTGCTGGGGCTCTCGGAGGCGACGGGGCTCTCGATGGCGCAGCTTGTCATTGGAAACGGGTGGACGGACTTCCGTGACCTGATCACGAGGCACGCGACCGAGGCCGCGCATGAGTGCACGTCCGTCGTCGTGGGTAAGGAACTGGGGGCGGAGGGGCGGCTGTATCTGGCCCAGACGTGGGATATGAGCGCCTCGGCGGGGCCATATATGGTGCTGGTGCGGCGGAGGCCGAAGGACGCGCCAGCGACGCTGTCACTGACCACGGCGGGCTGCCTGTCGCTCATCGGAATGAACGAGGCTGGAATCGCAATCGGCAACACGAAACTCGTGCCGAACGATGCGCGGCCGGGTGTGCATTACCTGGCACTGATCCACGAGG
>JBDKRC010000022.1:0-37688 GCA_039683575.1 Armatimonadia bacterium
TGTCGTACTTCGCGGATGAGATCTTCGAGATTGGGACGAAGAAATAGGGGATAGCAGGACGCATCAGATGCCGCGCCCGGCACCCACGCCGGGCGCGGCTGGTTCTAGCGGACGGCCGCTCGCAGCAGCGCCAGGCAGCCCAGCCCGTAGTAGGTGTACTCGACGTCAGGCTCGTGGTCTGCCGGCGAGGCCTTGAAGCCCCCGTCGGGAGCCGCGGCCGCCCGGACGAAGCGGGCAAGGTTGCCGAGGTTCAGACGGTCCAGCCCGTCGAGACCAGCCAAGGTCAGCAGCGCCGTGAAGCTGCTTAGCAGGTCCCCCTCCGTCGCCCACGGGTGGGCCAGGAAGCCCCCATCCGCTGCCTGCATCTTCACCAGAAAGCCCTCGGCATGTCGGGCTTGTCGCTCGGTCAGCACCTCCGCCGACAGCAGGAACGCCACTGCTGCCGCCGTGGCGCTGGTCTGCTCGCCCCCCTCGCCCTGCTGCTCGCGGAAGCCCCCGTTCGGCTGCTGCAGTGCAGCAATGGCCTGAGCGGCCTCCAACCGCCGTGGCATGGTCTCGTCCAGCATCTCGTAGACCAACCCCGCCAGAAAGGTCGTGTAGGCGCTGCAGACGTGGCTTCCGGGACGGGCGAAGGCGCCGCTGTCCAGCGCTTGACACTGGAGGGCCTCTTGGATCGCCTGGCGCGCGGGCGTCGGCTCATCGAGCAAGCGACGGCAGTTCAGCAGCGAAAAGGCCTCCAGGACCTCATGCACGGGCACTTGATCGAGGTAGGCCACTGTGGCCTTCGGCAGCCGATCCTGTCCCCCGAGCAGCGTCACCGTGCGCAGCGCAAAGTCCGTGTAATACAGGTCCGACGTGCCCTGCCGGCCCCGGAAGCCGCCGTCGGGCTGCTGCTGGGCCAGCACAAAAGCAAGCTGGGCCTCGGCGAAATCCTCACCGAGGCCCTGCAGACCGTCTTTCAACAGCGCGTCCACTATTTCGAGGTAGCGCATCGCTATCGCTTCCGCAGCACATTACGCGCCAGGAACCTCAGTAGCTCCTGCAGCGCCGGTTCGCCGAGTTGGCCTGCCATGTCCAGGGCCCTCTCGCGCAATCGCGCGTACAGCACCTCGGCCCGCTCCATCGCGCCCAGTGAGACATATAGCTCCCTGACGCGCTCCACGACCACCGCAGGCTCTTCCTGCAGCCGCGCCTCGCGCGTCAGCGCCGCGAGTTGCTGAGCCCCGCCCGCCTCCAGCGCAAACGCCCGCAGTATGGTCGGCCGCCCCGCGATGATGTCGCGGCCCAGGGCGAGTTTGTTGTTGCTCTCCTCTTCCCAGTCCTCCAGATCGTTGTAGACCTGGTAGCCCTCGCCGATGTACACCGCGAACTGGCGCAGTGTCTCGTGCGGAAGGTCAACCTCGGCCGCCCGCAGCCCTGCGTAGAGGGCCACTTCAAAGGCTGGCGCGGTCTTCAGCGCCCCGATCTGCAGCGCATGCACGGGCCGGAGGTCGTCAGCTTGATGCTGGTTCCACAGGAGTTCGGTGCCCTGTCCGCAGCATAGCTGCAGGTGAGCCGCCGAAAGACGGTTGAGGATGTCCGCGACAGCCTGCGCGCCCAGTTCCGGCCCCTGCGTGGCGATCAGGCGGTAACCGAGCCCGACCAGATAATCACCAACGTTGATTGCAGCTTCGATGCCGTGCCGCTGGTGGATCGTGGGTTGCCCGTAGCGGAAGGAGTCCTTGTCCTCGATATCGTCATGCACCAGCGACGCCTTGTGGAGGGCCTCGATAGCCACCGCGAGTCGCCGCACGGGCAGCGGCAGCAGGTCTTCCACCTGCGCCTGAGCCGACAGGGCCTCGGCACCATGCTTGCCAACCGCGTAGGCCGCAAGGGTGATGAAGGGCCTGAAGCGCTTCCCCCCGAGCCGCAGCCACTGGCGCGCAATGGCATCGGTCGCTCCCATCGCGCCTGCAGCTTCCCCGGTGTGCGAGGCATCTCCCGAAGCCGACCGGCACGAGGACTGCTCCACTATCCGGTCGAACTCGTCGGTCTCGAAAAGCTGCCGCGTGAAGCGAAGCAGCGGCAGGTAGCTGCGATGCACCCGTTCCCCGGCCACGCCGGTGAGTTCCAGGACCTCGTGGATCAGATCCACTTCCGCCGTCGTATCAACACAGCCGTCAGTCAGCAGCGGAATGGCCTGATGGGGAATGCCGAGATCGGCGATGCGCTCGAAAGACTTCTCGAGAGATTCGAGGCAGGCCACGCCGAGAATGGCGTCGGCCTCGCCCTCAAGGACTTTCACAACCACTGAAGAGGTGCCTTCTGCCACTACGACACTGTACCCCAGCGCCTCTGCGTGCTCTTTCAGGCCCTGAATCTCGCACGCGCCACAGCCGACACAGTTGAGCCCAATAGTGTCGAAGGTGCCAGGACAGTGGCCGTGCTTGCTCAGGCACTTGGGCAGTAGGAGCAGGCGGCGGTTTTGCGGCGTCGCCTGATATTCACCACGCCAGAAAGCGTTGTCCACCGCGACCATCGCGAAGCCGAGGTACTCCTGCGGCAGTTCGAGACGCCGCAATACCTCGCGCCCCGCCTCCTCCAGAGCCTCGCGGCCAGGCGGCGTCTGGTGGCTCAGGGCCGCCCCCAGAGCCGCCGCTTCCCGGCGCACAGCCAGCCGGACCTCGCAGACCTGCGGGACCTGCCTGATGTCCGGTTCGGAGTTGACGGCGTCAGCTACGGTCATTCAGGAGTTACCATTGGGTTTGTTGCGCGACACTCCCTGGAGGGGCCGAATGCGCAGTCTCATCGTGCATCCGGCCCGCCGTTGCGTACGGTGGGCCGGATGCCGCCGATACGGCTGTCGGCATTCGGCCCCTCCATTTACGCTACTGCGTCCCCAGACACCACATCTTCGTCAGCCCACGAACATATACCCGATTACCTTCAAAGACCGGACAGGAGCGGAAAGGTTCCAGCTTGAGCCGCTTGACCTCTTCATACTGCCGGCCCGGCTTGACGACGATGGTGACGCCCTTGTCATTGCTGACATAGAGCAGACCACCGGCGAAGGTAATGGCGGGGTAGAAGGTCGGCTTTTCGTTCAGCGCCTGCTCGTAGATCACCTGTCCGTTAGCGGCGTCTACGGCGCTGAGAATCCCCACCTGCGTCACGCAGTAGATGATGCCCTCGTGCAGCACGGAGGCAGCATAGTAGCGGTCCTTGCGCACCTGGGTCTCCCACAGTGGCGTGAGGGGATCAGCGGCGGTCGCCGGCAGTTTCCACGCTTTGCCGCCGTTCTGGATGAAATAGACGTTGCCATCGGCCAGGATGGGATCACCATACTCAAGGCGCGTGAGCTTCTGGGCGAGTACTTTGCCGTCGCTGGCCCGTACGAGGTCACCAGCCGGGGTGACGATGATCTCGGTGTCACCGATCTTGCCAACCTGCGGCGTGCCCCAGCTCTCGGCCAGGCGCGTCTTCCAGATCGTGTTACCTGTCATTGGGTCAAGAGCCATCAAGTTCAGAATATGGATGATGAGTTTGCCGTCGGCCAGCACGGGCGAGCAACTGTGCCCCCACTCGATGACAGGCTTCTCGAAGTACTTGCGCCACACGAGCTTGCCTTCAAGATCATAGCAGGCGGCGATGCCGTGGTTGAACAGCACCCAGACGTGCTTGCCATCGCTGACCGGGGTCGGGGTTGAGAAGCCGTTGATCTGGTACGTTTTGGGCAGTACATACCACTTCTCAAGACCGGCAATCTGCTCGTTGAGAGTCTTCACTTCGCCCTTGAGGCCCTCGATCTTGGCCTTCAGTTCGGCGTCGTCGGGCTTGTCCTTGAGTTCAGTCTGCAGCTTGTAGATCTGCCCCTGCTTCTGGCCCGCCTGCTTGCGCAAGTCGGCAACCTGGGTGTTGGTGGCATCAATCTGCGCCGCTTCCTCGGGCGTCGCCACGTCCTTGTAGCCGTTGGCGGACTGCCAGAGCACGCTGCCGTCGGTCTTGGACAGACACATCAGCGTGTCCGGTTCGGTGCAGATGAAGATGCGGTCGCCAACGATAACGGGCGTGGCGTTGCTCCAGGAGGGAAGGGGGACCGACCAGATGACATTGCTGTCAGGGGCCCAGTCAGCGGGCGGGGTGGCTGTGGGGTATTTTCCGGTGCCGTCGGTGCGCCAGCCAACGGGGGCGGCGGTGAGACCTGAAACCAGCAGCAGCAAAGCCAGACAAGCCACGGCTACACGCATGAAGCTCTCCTTTGACTACCTTACTGTTTTAGCAAATAGTAGATTACTCGCTCGCCCCAGCGCCTCGACCGTCCAGACCACCGGATAGAGCACTTCACTATACCATAAACTGGCGAAGTAGAGACCAATGGGAGTGGGGCGAGTCCACGTCCCGTCTTCCACATTCCGCAATAGACACTCGAGCCCCTGCAGCAGTGCCTCCGAGGATTCGCCCATCGCTGCCAGAGCCGCCAGTGCCAGAGCGGTTTCCTCGGCGGAAGTGTCCACTCCTGCTGCCCCGCCCCAGCCGCCGTCCGGGTTCTGCGCAGAGAGAAGATACTGCAGGCCGCGCTGGGTCATTTCGCTCTGAGGCTCAAGCTCGGCGAGCGCGAGCAGGACCCGAGCGGTGCCAAAGACCGGGTTGAGATGGCCCTCGGTGTACTGGTTGCCAAACCACAGCGGCACCCAGGAGCCGTCGGGGCGCTGGCGGCGGCGGAGGTAGGCCAGGCCTCGGATAGCGCTTCCGCTGTAGGGCGGGGGCTCGTACCCCGCCGTCTGGTCGTTCGGGCACGGCTGCGGCGGGGACTCCGCCGCTTGGTTGGTCGGTGATAACGGCTGCGGCGGGGCCGCCGCCGCTTGGTTGGTCGGTGGTAACGGCTGCGGCGGGGTACGAGCCCCCGCCCTACAGTGAGAAAGGGCCCGCAGCGCGTGGGCCGTGATGTCGTCGCAACTGGCGTCAAACGGCAGCTTGCCCCACCCACGGCAGAAGGTCGGCCATCCGCCGTCGCTGTTCTGCAGGTCTACCAGCCACTTTCGGCCTGATTGCAGTGCCTTCTCATCCAGATACCCCGCTAAGGCCAAGAGCGCGCCGGAGGTGTCGTCTGCATCAGGGACCGCGCCGGGAAGATGGCTCCAGCCCCACCCGCCGGGCGAGGCGCCGGTGAAGGGATGAACCTGCGTGTACTGCCGCTCTGCCAGCCACGCGAGGGTTCGAGCCGCCTCCGGCTCGGGAAGCCCTCCAGAGTGCGCCAGTGCATTGAAGGCGCTTGAGGTCACCCATACGGAGAGGTTGGTGTCAATCGGCCAACTGCCGTCAGCGCGCATGGACTGACGGAGAAACTGGAGGCCCTGTTTGAGCGAATGCTGATCGCCATGGCCGACAGAGAGCAATGCCATGCACACAAAGGCGGTCAGTGGGGTCGCTTCGAGGTAGCCACCCGATTGTGGCTGCAAAGCAATCAGCTTGCGGAGAGCCGCACGGGTAACCACTCGCCGAAGAGGCGAGGCGAACGCATGGCCGATCGGACGGTGATACTCGATGGCGATGCCGATGGCGATGAGAGCGGGGAGGGCGTAGCTGACGACCTGCAGCGGGGTGTGTCGGAGGAGACTCTGGGGTACGACCGACCACTCATAGGGCAGCGGTGGCACGGCATGCCAGTCCACCAGGCCCGCCAGCGCGCAGTTCATGAGGATGGGGACAGCAAAGGTCCTGTCTGCGCCGTAGAGCCGGGTGATGGCCTGCACGCGCGCCTGGGGTGTGTCGGCGCCGTGGTCTTTGAGGTAGGCTTGGGATGCTTCGTCTGGCGTCTGTCCCGCCAGGATCAGCGCGGAACACACCAACAGCGTCGTCGCGAGGTTGCTCGGACTATCCGTCGTGTCACCCCAGCCGCCATCCTCGTTCTGCGTCTGGATGAGCCACTCCACGCCCGCCTCGATTAGCGGACGGTCCTGTTCGAGCTTAGCGAGGCACAGGGCGCTTACCGCCGTGGCCGTTGAGAGCGCCGAGGAAGACAGGTAGCCCTCCCAGTAGGTGCCGTCCACTCGTTGCGCCAGCAGATGCTGGCGCGTGGTCTCAAGCGCCTGCTGCAGCCGCTCGGCGTTGATCACGGCGCCGCAGCCTTCCTGGCGCGGAGCAGCCGCCGCCACATCACGACGTTGCCCTTGCCAAGCGCCTGGATGAGCATCCGTCGTGCCGCGCTCACTCCAGCAGCCTTCTGGCCGTCAGCATACAGCCGTGGCACCCAGCGGAAGTTGAACTCGTAGGCCTCCTGCATGAGTTGCCAGTGCAGCCGGGTGAGGTTCGGCAGTGGCTCGCCTTGCACGGGAGCATAGATGACCGGGAAGATGGTCACCGGGCGGCCCTGCAGCGCTCGTACCCAGTCGAGCGTCTGCTGGATATCCTGCGGGGTCTCGCCGGGCAGCCCGACAACCAGTGACGCCATGGGGACGAAGCCGAGGCGCATCAGGCGCTCCAACTGCTCGCGGCAGAAGCCGCCCCAGTCTTCAGGCGCGGTGCGGCCCATCTTCGGCCTTCCGCCATTGGCCTGCAGAAGCTGGCCGGAGGCGGTCTCGATGCCGATATTGAACCAGGGGTAGCTGAGCGGAGTGCGGCCCGCGCCGCCAGCCAGCAGGCGACGCACCTCTGCAAGCTCGTCGTCGCTATACGCGGCGATGCTGATCACATTCACGTGATCTGCCTGCACGAGGCGCAAGCGCGGTAGGGCGGCGATGCGGCTCAGGAGCGCGATGAGTTCGGCGGGGCGGCAATTCAGGCCCTGCCCGCCGTAGCGCAGCAGGTCCTCACTGAGGATGGCGATGCTGGTCTGGCCGGCGCAGATATTGGTCTGGATGTCGGAGAGTATCCTGTCGGGCGGCAGATGCTGCATGGGGACGTTGCCGATAGTGCAAAACTCGCAGCCCAGCCCGCAACCGCGGCTGATTTCGACCACGCCCATGGTGCTGGCCCCGCGCAGCAGGGGGATGCGGTCTGCCGTAACCGGTTGGCCGTCGATCACTGCGGGAAGCTCGCGCCCCTCGGCGAGGTCGCGCACGATCTGGGCTACGTTGCCCTCCGCATAGCCGAGCACAACATGGTCCACGCCCAGTTCCCGGCGCTTGGCGGGGTCATTGGCGAGTTGCCACGCCCCCGGCCCCCCGAGGAGTACCTTAGCCTGCGGGGCGCGCTCACTCACGATGCGCCGCACCTGCTGCAGGAGCTTGCGGAACATCGCCTGAGGGTAGATCTCGCCCCCAGCGACGCCGGTCATGGTGGAACTGCTCATTCCGAGGCCCACGGGCTCGCCGGAACTAACCGCCACGACGCGGGTCTCGGGGCCAATGGCGTCGGCGAGATGGGCATCGTCCACCGTCACAAGCTGCTCAGGTGCAAGGCCGCCCTCCAGCAGCGCCGATTCGACGCGACGCAGGCCAAGCGGGGCCACTGGCGCCTGTCCGTTGAAGTGTCTGGCGCGGGGGAGCAGCAACCGTTCGATGAGGGGAGCGGGAGACGAGGTGGTCTGGCTGGAGGCGAGCATACCGTCGAGCAGCACGGTGTACTGCGCCATGAGAGTCCGATCGGCGGTAAGGACTATGCGGTAGGCCAATTCAGTTGCCCCCGCCGGTGATCTGGTCGAGACGGTCAATCAAGTCGTCAATCTCCTTCAGCATCGGCGAATCAGACGGTCTTGGGAGCTGGCGGCCACACTCGGGGCAGGTACCGTCGGGCATGACCTGCGACAGCTCGGCAGAAGGCTTCTGGCAGACGGTGCAGACCTTGCCGGTCCGCGTGTAGAACATCCGCCGCGCCTCGGCATCGCGCTCCACTTTGCGCCCCGGCGCCCCGGCAATGGCCGGGTCCTGAGCGTACAGCGGGAACATGATCGCGCCCTGCGGGCAGACCCGCGAGCAGGCGGGGCAGCCGGCCTTGCAGCTGTCGGGATTGGTCACGCACACCTGCCCCCCCGCGTCTTGTTCGTAGACGCCGAAGAGGCAGAACTGGAGGCAATGGTGGCAGTTGGTGCACTCGGCGCGGTCAACGACTGGGTACCATCGCTCACGAGCAGGCTGCTCGACCTCAGGCCTCCGGGATTCGGGAGCCTCGGCGGCGGGCTCGATTGTGTGGAATTCCCAACCCTCGGTACGAACGGCGTGCCGCCGCAGTAGCCACTCCGTCGCCCGTGGATACAGCGGGCCGTAGACCGTGGCAGGGCCATCGAGGTTGCGCAGCGCCTCCCACACGGGATGATCGTCGTCCAGGTGGTAGAGGTCAGGCAGCACCATCGTCTCGCGCCCGGCGGCAGCTTCAGCAGCGGCCAAGGCCTGCGCCGCCGCGTCATATTGCGGGTCCCGGGGATGCTTGATAATCACGATTGTGAGCGGGCTCATGTGCTTCGGAACTGCTTTCGGGTAGGTAATGTTATTGTATATGTACAGGGCGGTCTGCGCCAGATGGCATTCTCGCCGCGTGGTAGGCATGCTCCGCATGCCGGACCCACTGAGCATGCTTTGTGTTCCGGCATGCGGAGCATGCCTTCCACGCGACCAGAGTTCAGGCGAGATTGGCTTGACAGTGACCCGCACCAACTCTAGTATGAACGCTGTCCGCCGCTATCTCACCTCCACGGAGCTTCAACAATGGATAATCAGCCGGGTGTTCCGCGGGACGATGAGACCCTGAATGTTGAGCTTGAAAACAAACCGGCGCCGCAGCAGAAGCCGCTCGTCGTGAAGGGCGTGGGGGAGAAGCGGCGGTTGGGCGATTGGCTCATCGTGGCCGGCATCCCGGGCGTGGTGGCGATCGTCGGTATTGTTGCGATGGTGCTATGGCTGCGTGGGGAGCCGCAGGTGAAGGCTGGAGACCGGCGCGTGCCGGGCCAACAGGTGGCCGTAACGCCACAACAGACGCCCTCGGCAGGCCCGCAGGGCGTTACGCCCGCACAGCCGACGCCATCGGGCTCGGCAGCTACCACCGCAACGGCACCGGGCACGACGACCACCACCACCGGCGGGGGAGCCTCGACGTCAGCCCCGTCGGCTTCTTCGGGGTCACAGGTGCTGGGTGAGCAGGTCGGCTCCTCAGGCAGTTGGCCCTGTTTCCGTGGGGCGAACCGCAACGGGATTAGCGGCGAGACGGGCCTGGCGCGAAGTTGGGGGTCTGGGCCCAAGCGGCTCTGGAGCGTCAGCCTGGGCGAGGGTCACGCGGGAGCGGCGGTCGCCAACGGCAAGGTCTACATTCTCGACTATGACGCCGGAGCGCGCAAAGACGTCCTGCGCTGTCAGAACCTCAGCAATGGCAAGACGCTGTGGACCCAGGGCTATGCGGCCGACATCAAGCGCAACCACGGCATGTCCCGCACCGTACCGGCGGTAGACGGCAAGTATGTGGTGACCCTCGGCCCGCTCGGGACAGTCATGTGCTGCGATACGGGCAACGGCAAGGTGCTCTGGAAGAAGAACCTGGTACGTGAATACGGCACAGTCATCCCGCAATGGTACGCGGGGCAGTGCCCGCTGATTGAAAACAACAATGCGATCATCGCACCCGGCGGCAAGGCTCTGATGATTGCCATCCACCTGCCGACTGGCAAGATCACGTGGACGACCCCGAACCCGCGCGGCTGGCAGATGACCCATGCCTCCATTACTCCCACGAGCTTCGGCGGCAAGCGGATCTACATCTATCCGGCGAGCGGCGGGGTAGTCGGAGTGAATGCCCGCGATGGCAAGATCCTGTGGGACACTCCTGAGTGGACGGTCAACACCTCAAACATCCCGGCGCCGATTGCTATCGGTGACGGGCGCGTGTTCTTCTGCGGCGGCTACAACTCCGGCGCGATGATGGTGAAGATGAACGACAGCGCCACGGCGGTAAGCAAGCTCTTCCGCGTGGCCCCGAACACCTTCCAGTCCCACCAGCAGACACCCATCCTGTACAAGGGCTACCTGTATGGTGTGAAGGTGCCAGGTGAGTTGGTCTGCATGGATCTCAACGGCAAAATCGTGTGGTCCAGCGGCAGCACCGCGCGGTTCGGGCTCGGGCCGTACCTGCTGGCCGATGGGATGCTGTATGTGCTGAGCGACAAGGGCGAGCTGGCGCTGGTGGAGGCTTCCCCGTCGGGCTACAAACAGTTGGCCCGGGCGAAAGTGCTGAAGGGCCCCGACGCATGGGCGCCAATGGCCCTGGTAGATGGCAAGCTGCTGTGCCGTGATATGACGACGATGGTGTGTCTGGATGTGAAGTAGCGCCTCCCGCGCAGTGCGGGCGTCTCGCCCGCTCGGTACGGTGGCGACGCGGGGCCTGCGGGCGAGACGCCCGCACTACGCGGTTGGTTTGAGAAGTCCGATCACATGAACGAAGAGCTACCCATGCCCCGAAGGCAACAGTCGTTAACGGTGATCGTGATTGTGGCGTTGCTCGCGGCAGCGGGGCTGCTGTACAACTACGTGCGCGTCGGACGCGCTGTGTCCGGCCAGGCGGACCGGGCTGTCGTGACGCAGACGCAGGGCTTCGAGCGGCTGCGGCAGGTGGATCCGGCGCTGGTGAAATGGCGCGAGGTACGCGAGATTCAGTTGGGCACTTCGGGTGCCAAATCGTTCGATGTTGATCCCAAAGGCAACTTGTACGTAGTGGATGGGACGACACTGCGCACGTGGTCGCTGCAGAAGCCGGATCAGGCGCCGTCCGTGGTGCCGGTGCAGGCCGATCTCGTGAACTTCAGCGGTGAGTTGTGGCTGGCGACGGAAGCTTCCATGCGAGACGGTGCGGGCTCGGTCGTAACGGACGTCGAGCGCCAGGGCAAAGAGCAGTGGGTGGCGGATGCGGGGAAGCGCGTTGTGAAGCATATCGCTGCTGACGGAAGCGTCACGCTGATAGGGAAGGGGCAGTTGATACTCCCCAGCCCGCATCTGGAGCTGGCCCTGAAGCCCGATGGGAACCTGATCGTGAACAACCCCGGCAGGCTGCGGGTGGAGACCTACTCGCCACAGGGGAAGCTGCTCGGGCAATTTGGGCGGCCTGGCGTGGACATAGAGGGCTTTTCGGGGTGTTGTAACCCCATTGATGTGGCGGTGCTGCCGGACGGGCGCATCGTGACGGCAGAGAAGGGTTTGCCGCGGGTGAAGGTGTATAGTGCAGACGGGAAACTGGACAGTGTCGTGGCGACACCGGCGGACCTGTCGCGGCAGGCAGTGCCGCAGATCACTGTGACCAGGCAGGGGGAGATACTCGTATTGGATGCGAGAGCAGGGGTTGTGAAGGTGTTTGCGCCGAAGCAACCAGAGAAGATTGCCGGGCCCGCTAAGCAGTGGTATCTAAGTAGTGTGTGAAGTAGTTGAATAGTCGGACAAGCCGGGAATATCGACGACAGAGAACACATCATGTATACGAGACGTGAATTTTTGCGGGACCTTGGCCGCGGCGCACTGGCGCTGGGGTTTGGCGGCGGGCTGGCGGCGCTCATTGGTCGGGGTGGCTCGCGCTGTTTGAAGGCTGACCTTTGCGGCGACTGCGCCGAGCTTGGTCGCTGCCGCAAGCCTCAGGCCGTGGCGGCGCGGCAGACGAGGCAGAAGGATCACCCTAATGGCTGATAAGGTAATCCACCCGGACGAGAAGCGTGTGATCACGCGGCGGCAGTTCCTGGGCCATTGTCTGCGCGGCGCGGGGGTATTGGCCGTGGGCGGGCTGACCGGCGGGCTGCTCCATGCCGGGGCCGAGCGTGGCGACATGGTCTGGCAGATTGACCCGAGCCGCTGCATCGGCTGCGACAAGTGCTCCAAGTCCTGTGTCATCAACCCCTCCGCGGTCAAGTGCATCCACGAGCAGGCCCTGTGCGGCTACTGTAACCTGTGCTTCGGTTACTTCGCCGATCAGCGCACCGCCGACACGCCGGGCGCCGAGAATGAACGCTGCCCGACGGGAGCCATCGGCCGCAGCTTCGTAGAGGATCCCTATTACCAGTACGTCATTGACGAGCCGAAGTGCATCGGCTGCGGACTGTGCGTGAAGGGCTGCAAGACCTTCGGCAACAGTTCACTGATCCTGCAGGTACGGCACGACCGCTGCCTGAACTGCAACGAGTGCGCCATCGCGGCGGTGTGCCCGGCGGATGCCTTTGTGCGGGTGCCGGCCAAGACGCCGTATCTGTTGCGAGTGAAGAATACCTGATGCGCAGAATGCTTTTGTTGACAGTGTCGCTGATGGTTTCAGCGGCGGGCTTCGCCGCTGAAAACTTTCCGCGGCCGGAGTTCACGCAAGGCGAAGTGCTGCCTCCGACGACCACGCCACCGCCGAGGGCAGAGATATTCTCCCTGGTCGACGTGGCTGTCCTGGGGCTCATGTTGGCGCTGGCTGCATATTTCAGCCTGCGGCAGCGTTCGCGGGCCAACCTCGTGCTGCTGGCGCTGTTGGGCCTGGTGTACTTCGGGTTCTACCGTCACGGCTGCGTGTGCGCCATCGGGGCGATTCAGAATGTTGGCTATGCGCTCGGCGGCAATGGGTACGCGCTGCCGCTGGTGGTGGGGCTATTCTTTGCCCTGCCCTTGCTCTTTGCCCTGTTCTTTGGGCGAGTGTTCTGCGCCGGGGTCTGCCCCTTGGGGGCGGCGCAGGAGGTTGTGCTGCTCAAGCGGGTGAAAGTGCCGACGTGGCTGGACAGCACGCTGAGCATGCTGCCGTTCATCTATGGCGGCGTCGCGGTGCTGTACGCTGTGACTGGCAGCGCCTTCCTGATCTGCCGCTATGACCCGTTCATCCCGTTCTTCCGTCTCGGCGGCACGGACCTGATGCTTGGGATTGGCGTGGGTGTGCTGCTGCTTTCTGTGTTTGTAGGGCGGCCATATTGCCGGTACCTATGCCCCCTGTCGGCCCTGCTACGTCTGGCCGCCCCGCTGTCCAAGTGGCGGCCGCAGATCACGCAACACGAATGCATCAACTGCCACCTGTGCGCGGATTCCTGCCCGTATGGCGCCATCCGCCCGCCGACGCCATCGGGTGAGAAGTACAACCGCCGGGCCGCGCGCCGGTCGCTGGGCTGGCAACTGCTGCTGATTCCCTTGTTCATCGGCATCGGCGGGGGACTGCTGCGGCTGAGCAGCCCCATGCTCGCGCGGGTGGACTACCGGGTGCGGCTGGCCGAGACGCTTTGGCTGCAAGAGCAGGGCGGGGCATCCCAGACCACGACGGCGCCGCCGCCGATGCTCGAGGCTTACGACAACCGCGAGTTGCCGTACGCGCTCGCTTACCAGCGGGCCATCGCCATTCAGAAGTGGTTTGATACGGGGGCCTGGGCTCTTGGCGGCTGGATCGGCCTGCTGTTCGGGCTGAAACTCGTGGGCCTGATGCTCCGGCGACGGCGGGAGACGTACAGCATTGATCCGGGTGCCTGTGTGGCGTGTGGAAGGTGTTATAGCGTGTGCCCGCTGGAGCGATCTGAGGGCGACGCTGGCGAGCCGCCGGTAGTGGCTCGTACGGCCTGACGTTTGTAGCAAATCCGTAGCAATTGATTCACCGTGTATCGTTCGCGGCGCGCGCTTTGGGAGGCGTGATGATGACTGACGAGTTTCCTGCCGTCCCGGCAGGTAGTGACCGAGCGAAGCTCTACCAGCGGGCCACGCTGATTACAGCGGCGGTGGCCCTGGTGTTTTGCCTGGTTGTCCTGGGCCTGCTGATCAACAACACCGTGCAGGCGCGGTACTACGACCCCGTACAATCCTCGCAGATGACGCTGCTCAAGGCCGAACTGGCCAAGCAGCCCACCAATCAGCAACTAATCGAGCAGGTCGGTACACTCGATGACTATATCCGTGATCGGTACTTCCTGACACGCTATCAGGCGGTCGTGGGCCTGTACCTGCTCTTGGGCGGGGCAGCCGTGCTGTTGCTAGCCCTGCACTTTTTCAACCGCCTCCAGTACAAAGCGCCCCTGCCGCTGTTCATTGAGCAACACCAGGCGTGGCTGCAGGCGGCCTTGGCGCGCCGGGCCATTATCATAGCGGC
This sequence comes from Armatimonadia bacterium, assembly GCA_039683575.1. Taxonomy (GTDB): domain Bacteria; phylum Armatimonadota; class Zipacnadia; order Zipacnadales; family UBA11051; genus JAJFUB01. Next base: position 13,978 of record JBDKRC010000022.1, read on the forward strand.
GGCGGTGGTGCTGGCTGGGATGCTGACTTTGGCGGTGTTGTCGCGCCATGACGCGGCGGCGGCGTATGCCAGATCCGGTCCGGCCGTACCGCTCGACCTGATGGCTCAGTCCTTCCCCAACCAACCGCCGGACAGCGGCATGATGCCGCCGACAGGAATGCCCTCGATGCCGTCCATGCCCAGCGAAGGCATGCAGGGCCCTCCGGGGCCTGCAGGGCCCGCGGGACCTCCCGGACCTCCGGGAATGTCTGGACCTATGGGACCATCGGGTGCGCGTGGACGTCGCGGGGAGCGTGGCCCGGCCGGGCCTGCCGCCAAGGTTGCGAAAGCCCCAAAGCCCAAGCCTGAGCCGACAGGGCCGGGAGTCGCGGTCGAGGGTGGTCTGAAGCCGGAGGACCTGGTGAAGAATTGGAATGCGTTCCGGGGTCCCCTGAGCGGCGTTGCGACGGGTGACAAGTACCCTACAAGCTGGGATGCGACGGCCGGCAAGGGTGTCCTGTGGAAGGCGCCGGTGCCGCTTGAAGCGCCGAACTCTCCGATCTACTATGGCGGCAAGCTGTTCATGACTGGCGCGACTGACAAGCAGCGCGAAGTCTATGCCTACGATGCAGCCAAGGGCAAACTCCTGTGGAAGAAGACCGTCAAGCCCAGCAGCGCTGAGCAGCCTGATGTGAGCCCCGACGCCGGCTATGCCTCGCCCACGATGGCTTGCGATGGGCAGCGCGTGTTTGCCATGTTCGCCGATGGCGATGTGGTAGCGTTCGATCTCGACGGCAAGCAGGTGTGGGACAAGCCGCTGGGCAAGCCGGACAACGTCTACGGACACGCGTCTTCGCTTGCGGTATACAAGAACCTGCTGATCATTCAGTACGATCAGGGGCAGAGCGGCGACGATGGCCTGTCCGACGTGATCGCGCTGCAGACCGCCACGGGCAAGAACGCCTGGCGCACGGCGCGGCCGGTGCCGGCGACGTGGAGCAGCCCCCTGGTGATCAACACGGGGCAGCGCGACGAGCTGATCCTGTGCGGCAACCCCTTTGTGATCTCCTATGAACCCGCAACGGGCAAGGAACTGTGGCGGGCAGAGTGCCTCAGCGGCGAGATCGCTCCCTCGCCCTGCTACGCCGGTGGGCTGGTGTTCGCGGCCCAGGACGGGGCTGGCCTGTTCGCAATCCGCCCACCCGAGCCGGGCAAGGGCGACAAGGGGACTATCGCCTGGCAGGCCCAGGATGGACTTCCCGACACCGTCAGCCCCGTGAGCAATGGCGAGTACGTCTGGCTTACCACCTCCGCCGGTCTCGTGACGTGTTACGCGGTGGCCGATGGCAAGAAGCTGTGGGAATATGACGTCAAGGAAATGGTGCAGGCCACGCCGGTTGTAGCGGGCAAGGGTCTGTACGTGACCGACGAGAAGGGCGTCACTCACATCCTCGAGGTCGGACCAACCGCAAAGGCACTGGGCTCCGGCAAAGTCGGGGACAAGGTGCGGGCGACCCCGGTGTTTGTGGACGGCAAGATCTTCATGCGTGGTACAAAGACGCTGTTCGGTATCGGAGCGAAGTAGCAGTCAGAAGCGGAGACCATCTATGAGTTCGACCGTTACCTTACCGCCCGTGCCAGTTGCGGGCGAGTTCGATGTCATAGTCTGCGGAGCCGGCCCTGCGGGGCTCGGCGCGGCTCTCGCCGCGGCACGACGCGGAGTGCGGACGCTGCTGCTGGAGCGCATGGGGGCGGTCGGCGGGCAGGGCAGTCACCTGCCGGTCAATACGTGGTGTGACACCCCCGGCGGCAAGCTGTTCGATGAGTTGGAAAGCAGGCTGGCGGCGCTGGGCAAAGTCCGGCGGGAGTTCTCTCCGGATAGGCATGTCTACCCACGGGGCCGCGCAGTGCTGGAGCGCGAGACGCTCAAGCTCGTAGCAATGGAGATGCTCCTGGAAGCCGGTGTGGAGGTGCGTCTGGGGACGGCCTTCGTGCAGACGCTGACTGAGGGCGAGCAAGTCACCGGCGTCGTCGTAGCCGACAAAAACGGGCTCTACGCCTTGTCAGCGAAGGTCGTGATAGACTGCACCGCCGATGCGGATGTGGCCGCGAGTGCCGGGGCTGAGTGCCGCAAGGGCGAGCCCACCGACGGCCGCCTTATGCATGTGAATTACATGTTCGAGATACTCGGAGCTGACCGACAGCGCTACGAGGCTGAGAAGCCGGCCACCGAGGACCTGCTGGCGATGATCGCAGAGGCGCGGGAGCGTGGGGAGTTGTCCGCCCCGCCGGGCGCCTTCCGGCCGCTGGCCAAGACCTTCCCGTACGTTGCCGCTGAAGACGTGCTCGCACTCAACTCCTGGGAGATCGAGGGTGTGGATTGCTCGGACTGGGCGGCGGTCAATGAACTCTTGTGTCGGTGTCAGGCCATCGCGCTGCAGGTCGTGCGCTTTGCGCGCAAGTACCTGCCGGGGTACGAGAACTGCTCCGTGGGGCGGGTGTGGGATGTGCTGGGGACACGGGAGTCGCGTCGGCTGGTGGGCAAGTCGACACTGACCGGAGACGAGATTCTCTCAGCCCGCAAGTTCGACGACGGAATCGAGCAGGCCACGTTCTTCATTGATTTCCACGACTCGCCGCCGGGGCGCAGCATCCCCTACACGCAGGACTTTCGCGTCAGTCACGCCCCGTCGCTGGGCGACTGGTACGAGATCCGCTACGGGTGCCTTGTCCCCGAGCGCGTGACGGGCCTGCTGGTCGCAGGCCGCTGCATCTCCGCCGAGCGCGAGGGTCTGGCCTCGATGCGCGTGATGCCCTCGTGCATGTTCACCGGCGAGGCCGCTGGTACTGCCGCGGCGCTGGCCGTGCAGCGTGGGGTACGGCCGCACGAACTGGATGGGCGCGAGTTGAAGCCGCTGGTGATGACGCCGGATAGGTTGATGTGACCTTGATCGCGTGGTAGGCATACTCCGTATGCCGGAACATGGACGAAGGCAGTCACGAGTCCCGGCATACGGAGTATGCCTACCACGCGAGAAGATAGATACGCTTTCCACGTGAGACCATTAGGAACCGAAGCATGAGTTTGCCCCAGCCGAATTTCCCCTGCCCCTGCCGGGAGGCCGCACCCGTGGACCTGGCCGCCGTGGATGAGATCATCCGCGAGCACGGCACGGCTCCGCAGGCCGTGGTGCCGATCCTGCAGGCGCTGCAGAAGCATTACAACTACCTGCCGCAGGAGGCGCTCCAGCGCGTCTGCGAGTTGACTGAGATCACCCCGGCCCAGATCATGGGCGTCTCCACCTTCTATCCCCGTTTTCGCCACCAGCCAGCCGGAAAGCACGTGATCAGCGTCTGCCATGGCACCGCCTGCCATGTGAAGGGCGCCGAGCGGGTGAGCGAGGCGTTGCTGCGGCATCTGAAACTGCCCGAGGGCGGGGACACCACGGAAGATGGCGTGTTTACACTGCAGCGCGTGGACTGCCTGGGCTGCTGCACGCTGGCGCCTGTTGTGCAGATCGATGGCGTCACCTATGGCCACATCGCGCCCGATGGCGTGCCACAGATGCTGCAGGACTTCCTGGAGCTTGAGCGGCGCGGGGCACTGAGCCGTCAGGCGAGCGATGCGGAGACGGCCGAGGAAGGCCCCGAGATCCGCATCGGTGTCGGTTCGTGCTGCATCGCGGGCGGGAGCCTGGATGTGCGGGTGGCGCTGGAGGACACGGTACGGGAACTCGGCGTGGCCGCGGCGGTCAAGCCAGTGGGCTGTGTCGGCATGTGCCACCAGACGCCGCTGGTGGAAGTACACCTGCCGGGCTGCGAACCCGCGATCTATGCGCGGGTGCAGCCGGAGGACGCCGCGGACATCGTGCGGCGGCACTTCGCGCCGAAGGGGATTGTGCGCAAGGCGCGGCTGAGCCTGAACCGCGCGTTGGACTGCCTGCTGACCGACGAGGCGTGGGCGCCGGTGAGCCGCTACAGCGTGGACGTGCGCGACGGTGCGGTCGGAGAGTTCCTTGGCCCGCAGAAGCACCTGGCGACCGAGCTATACGGTACTGTAGACCCGCTGGACCTTGATGATTACCTCGCCCACGAGGGTTTCATGGCGCTGCGCAAGGCGCTGGGGGAGATGGTCCCCGAGCAGGTCGTGGGCGCGATCCGTGAGGCGGGGCTGCGCGGGCGTGGCGGTGCGGGTTTCCCGACGGCGACCAAGTGGGAGTTCGTGCGGCAAAATGAGGCGGAGACGAAGTATGTCATCTGCAACGGCGACGAGGGCGACCCCGGCGCCTTCATGGACCGCATGCTGCTGGAGTCTTACCCCTTCCGGGTGCTGGAGGGGCTGATCATCGCGGCGTACACCGTCGGTGCAAGCGAGGGCTTCCTGTACATCCGCCACGAGTACCCGCTGGCTGTACAACGCATCGAGGCCGCGATTGCGGCGCTGATGGCGCGCGGTTTCCTCGGTGACAACATCCTCGGCACCGATTTCTGCCTGAAGCTCTCGATCATGCAGGGCGGGGGGGCGTTTGTATGCGGCGAGGAGACCGGACTAATCGCCTCGCTGGAGGGACGGCGGGGCATGCCGCGGCTGCGACCGCCGTTCCCGGCGGAGCAGGGCCTGTGGGGACAGCCGACGCTGGTCAATAACGTCGAGACCCTGGCGCTCGTGCCGTGGGTCGTGCGCCACGGGCCACACGCCTTCGCCGGGCTCGGTACGGACGCCAGCAAGGGCACCAAGGTCTTCTCGCTGACCGGCAAAACGCGCCGCGGCGGGCTGATCGAAGTGCCGATGGGTGTGACGATCCGCCGGATTGTGGAGGAGATCGGCGGCGGAGTGGGGGAGGGCAGAACCTTCAAAGCGGTACAGATCGGCGGGCCATCCGGTGGGTGCATTCCGGCGGAACTGGCCGACACGCCAATTGACTACGAGAGCCTGCAGGCGGCGGGGGCGATCATGGGCTCGGGTGGGCTCGTGGTCATGGACGACCGCGACTGCATGGTGGATGTGGCGCGGTACTTCCTCGAGTTCACGCAGCGAGAGTCATGCGGCAAGTGCACCTTCTGCCGCATCGGGACCCGGCGGATGCTCGACATACTCGATGCCCTCTGCACGGGCCAGGCGAAGCATGGAGACCTTGAGAAGCTGGAGAGCCTGGCGCGCCAGGTCAAGCAGGGCAGCCTCTGCGGCCTCGGCCAGACCGCGCCGAATCCCGTTCTGACGACCTTGCGGTACTTCGGCGAGGAGTACGAAGCCCACCTCGAGGGCAGGTGCCCGGCGGGCAAGTGCAAGGCCCTCATAGCCTATGGCATCAACGACAAATGCATCGGCTGCACGAAATGCGCGCAGCACTGTCCCGGCGAGGCCATTGCGCTCAAGCCGTATGAGCGGCATATCATTGACCAACGCAAATGCCTGCGCTGCGGGACGTGCCGCGAAATCTGCCGCCATGACGCGGTGGTGGTAGAGTAATGCCAAATTTGACTATAGACGGACAGGCTGTTGCGGTGCCGGTCGGGGCGACGATCCTCGACGCGGCGCGGCTGCTTGGGATTGAGATTCCGACGCTGTGTCATCGCGCCGGTTGCCGGCCTGAGACCTCGTGCCTCGTGTGCGTGGTGAGAGTGAATGGCAGCGGTCGGCTCGTGCCGTCGTGTGCAACGCCTGCGGCGGAGGGCATGGTAGTCGAGAGCGAGACCGACGAAGTCCTCGAAGCGCGACGAACGGCGCTGGAACTGCTGTTCGGCGACCATCTCGGCGACTGTCTGGCGCCCTGCCAGATGACCTGCCCGGCTGGTCTGAACATCCCAGACATGTTGCGCCTGCTCGACGCCGGGCGTATGACCGAGGCAGTGGCGCTGGTGAAGCGGCGGATACCGCTGCCGGCGATTGTCGGGCGCATTTGCGCGGCGAATTGCGAACGGGGATGCCGCAGGGCGCAGCTTGATAGCGCCATCCAAATCGCGTGTCTCGAGCAGCAAGTGGGGGACTATGATCTGCAGGCCGAGACACCGTACCGGCCCCTGGTGCCACCGGCTACGGGGATGCGGATAGCCGTAGTGGGCTCGGGGCTAGTGGGCCTGACCGCGGCGTGGATGCTGCGGCGCGAAGGGCATGTGGTCACGATTATGGAGCCGGGTGAGCGTTTGGGCGGGGAACTGCTCGCGATGCCTGAAGGGCAACTGCCGGCAGCAGTGCGCGAGGCGGAGATCCAGCGCGTGCTGGACTTGGGGATAGAGGTACGGCTGCAGGCTGCGGCGGAACCGGATGCCGTGGCGCAGCAATACGACGCGGTTGTGTGGACCTCGCCTCTTGATGAGCAGGTGACGCTGGCGGAGAAGGTGTTTGCAGTCGCGACGCCCGATCATGCCGCGCGGGCCGTGGCCTCCGGGCGGGAAGTAGCCCGTGAGATCAGCGCGCACCTCCGTGGGGAAGCCAGTCCAGAGCCACATCGGCCCTTCACGGTGCACATGAGGCGGCTGGAGGCGGAAGAGTTGCAGTGCATGTCCGACTGTAGGGCGGGGGCTCGTACCCCGCCGCAGCCGTTATCTGCGACCGCCCGGACGGCGGGGTACAAGCCCCCGCCCTACAGCGGAGAGGCCGTCCGCTGCCTGGAATGCGACTGCACTGAGCCCGACACTTGCGCCCCGCCGCAACCGGACAGCGCCACTACCCCGGCGGGGTACGAGCCCCCGCCCTACAGCGGAGAGGCCGCCCGCTGCCTGAAATGCGACTGCACTGAGCCCGACACTTGCGCCTTGCGCCGATGGGCAGCGGCGTATGCCGTGCAGCCGCGGCGGTTTGCCGGGCATGAGCGGAAGTTCGAGTTGAATGAAACCCATCCGCTGATCGTCTTTGAAGCAGGGAAGTGCATAGCTTGTGGGTTGTGCGTACAGATTGCCGAGCGCTACTGCGAGCCGCTCGGGCTGGCCTTCATCGGGCGTGGCTTCACTGTACGGCCGGGCGTGCCATGGGATGAGACGCTGGCGGAGGGGCTGCAACGGGCGGCGCGGGAATGTGCGGAGGCTTGCCCCACTGCGGCGCTGAGCTTGAGGGGACCACTACAGTGACAGCATTGCTGACTCTCCAGAGCGTGACGCGGAGGTTCGACCTCCCCTCGGGGGCGGCGCTGACGGTGCTGGAGGAGGTCAGCGTGAGCTTCGAGGCGGGGGCTACAGCGGCGATCATCGGGCCCTCGGGCTCGGGCAAGAGCACCTTGCTGAACCTCATCGGCGCGCTTGACCAGCCCACGTCGGGGCGGATACTGCTGCGTGACATTGAGGTCACGGCACTGCGGGGCGCCGACCTCGCGGCCTATCGCGCGGCCCATGTTGGCTTTGTGTTTCAGGAGCACCACCTGCTGCCCCAGTTGTCCGCGGTCGAAAACGTACTGCTGCCGACGATGGCGGTTGGCGCTGAGGCCGAGGCGGCGGAGCGGGCGGAAGGGCTGCTCCAACAGGTGGGACTATCCGACCGCCTCGACGCCTTTCCGGCGCAGCTATCCGGTGGCGAACGCCAGCGCGTGGCGCTGGCGCGGGCGCTGGTGAATGCTCCGGAACTGCTGCTGTGCGACGAGCCGACTGGGAACCTCGACCACGACACCGGTGCGGAGGTCGTCTCGCTGCTGCTGGACCTTGCGGCACAGCAGGGCGTCACGGTGCTGATGGTGACCCATAACCTCGAACAGGCGCAGCGGTTTGGGCAGAGGTGGGAACTGCGTGAGGGCAAGCTCATCTCGTTGCCCGCCCAGGGCGGACAAGGTGGCGGTGAACCTAAGTGACGCTTCGTGGGGTGGCCTGGCGCGGGCTGAGGCACTATTGGCAGACCTCGCTGCTGGTGATCGTGGGTCTCGCGATCGCCGGCGCAGTCGTGACGGGCTCGCTCGTCGTCGGCGACTCGATGCGGGGCAGCCTGCGCGACACGGCGCTGGAGCGGCTGGGCAAGGTTGACTATGCTCTCGCGCCGCCGCGGGCGCTGGCGGTGGAGGGGCTCCTAGGGAAGCTGCGCAATAACCCGCGCGTGCGGCAGGTCGTGGGCGTAACCAAACTCACTGGCAGCGCCACCAACACCACCAGTGAGGCCGCTGCCCCGGACGTTACGATCTGGCTCATCCCCGACGACTTCTGGAAGCTTATCCCCGCAGTAGATTCGGCGGCAGTCGCCGGAAATGGTACAGGTGCGGTAGTCAACGCCGCGTTGGCTCGCGATTTGGGGCTTTCTCAAGGCGACGAGGTTCTTCTCACAGCCGCTCGACCCGCTGAGGCGGGCTCAGGGTCTCTTTTCACTCGACGGGGCCTGCAGGAGGCCGTGTCGTTCCAGCGTTGGCCGGTGACGGCCGTGCTGGGCGACCATGCTGGCGACTTCCGCATGGAAGCCCAGACCGCGCAGCCCCGCAATATCTTCATCCCCCTTTCCTCCCTGACTTCCGACGGCCCAGCCCCCGAGAACACGATCAACACTCTCCTCGTTGAGAGCTACGGCAGCCCGCACGCCGGGGTAGAACTGCAGCAGGCGCTCGGACACGCCGTATCGCTCGACGACTACGGTCTGTCTGTCCAACGCGCCCGGGGAAGCGGGCGGTTGGTGGTTTTCAGCCAGGATGTGACCTTTTCGGAGGCACAGGTAAAGGCCGTCCGCGAGGCAGCGCAGCAGGCTGGCGCGACGGCAGCCGCCGCCTCGATCTATGTCGCCACTACGGTGCGCAATCAGTCATCCGGGCGCGTTGCGGCGTATGTGCTGCTGCTGGGCATGGAGGGCGTGCAGAAGCCACAGCTTCAGGAGTGGGCGGCGCAGGACCTGCAGGCGAAGGTCGGGCAGGCGCTGGGCATCGAATACCCGCTGCCGCAGCCAGATGGCACACTGCAGACGAAGCGCGCGAGCGTGACGATCGACAGCATTGCGGGCCTGCAGGGGCCGCTGGCGGATGACGCGCTCGTGCCGCGTATCGCGGGAGTGACCGACTCGCTGGAACTGCGCGATTGGAAGCCGCCCTTCCCCGTGGATATGAGCCGGATCACGCAACGTGACGAGGACTGGTGGCACAAATACCGGGCGACGCCGAAGATTCTGCTGCCCATTGACGCGCTGCGGAGCATGTGGCAGAGCGGTCCCGGCGGCACAGGGGCTGAATTCGTCACCTCGATTGAAGTGCGCTGCCCGGTGGGACGTGAAACGGCCGTGGCGGCGGCGCTGAAGCGGCTGATACCGTCACGCCTCGACCCCGTGCAGGAGGGCCTCGCATTCAGGCCGGTGCGCGAGCAGGCGCTGGCGGCGGCGCAGGGCACTTCGGACTTCGCCTCGCTGTTTCTGGGCCTGAGCATGTTCCTGGTCATGTCCGGCGCGGGCCTGTCGGGAATGCTGCTGCGGCTCGGGCTGGAGCGGCGGTCGTCGCAGCTTGGGCTGATGCTGGCTCTTGGCCTCGATGCACGGCAGGTGCGGAGGGTGCTCATGAGCGAGGGGGCGGTGTTGACGGTCGCCGGGTCGGTGCTGGGCGTGCCCGCGGGAATTGGATATGCCGGGCTGATGTTGTGGTTGCTCAATCACCAGTGGCAGGGCGCTCTGGGTGCGATGCCCCGGCTGTGGCTGCACGTGACGCCCCTGAGCGTGCTGGTGGGGCTGCTGGGCGCGGCGGTGGTGGGGATCGTCGCGGCGGCCTGGGGGCTGAAGGGGATGCTGCGGGCGACGCCGCTGGCGCTGCTTCGCGGGCAGAGCGCGGGCAGGCCCGGCTTCCCCAGCGAGACGGTGCGCAAGGCATCTGATGAGCGCTCGAAGATGGGACCGGGGCTGCCGCTGCCATCAGCAGCCACCGCGCCGTGGGTGCTGGTGGTTGTGTCGCTTCTAGTGGCTGTCCTGGTACCGGCCGCGTTGCTTTTGGGCCCAACCGCCTTCTTCTTTGCCGCCGGGGTCGCGCTGCTCGTCGGAGGGCTTCTGGGGGGCAAGCGCGTCCTGAGCCGCGCGCTACGCAGGCGATGGCGGGGCCGGAGCCTTGGGGCGCTGGCGCTGCGCAACATGGCCGCACACCCGCGTCGGAGCCTGCTGGTAGGGGGCTTGCTCGCCGGCGCGACGTTTGTCATTGTGGCGGTGGCGGCAAATGCGCGGGACGTACTGCGGGCCGATCCACAGCATAACCCCGCGACGGGCGGGTTCAGCCTCCGCGCCGTCTCAGCCGCGCCGCTGGCCTACGACCTCTCGACCCCTGCGGGCCGCGAGAACCTCGGCTTCAGCGCCGAGGACGAAGCAATCATGTCCCGGTGCGTGGTGATGCCCTTCTTCGTCAGCCCCGGCGAGGATGTGAGTTGCCTGAACCTCTCGCGCCCGCAGTCTCCGCGGCTGCTGGGCGTGACCGACGCCATGCTCAAGCGCGACGGCTTTCGGCTCAGCGGGTCAAGGGCCTGGATTGCGCTCGCAGGCTCCTCATCGCCCATCGTGCCCGCCTTCGGCGACGCCGACACGGTCCGCTGGACGCTGCATTCGGGGCCGGGCAAGGTCTATGACACACATGACGCGCATGGGCGACCGCTGCGACTGAAGTTTGTCGGCCTGATTCATGGCGGCTTGTTCGCCCGGGAGCTTCTGATCCACGAGACCGCCTTCAGGCGGCTTTACCCGTCCGTGAGCGGCTATTCATACTTCCTGATCCAGACCCCTGCCGGGCAGGAGCAGGCCGTGGCGGAGGTCCTGCGGCGCAATCTCGGGGACTACGGGCTGCAGGTCCGCACGACTGCGGAGGCCATCGCCGAGGTGATGAGCGTTCAGAACACTTACCTGTCCATCTTCCTTGCTCTGGGCGGACTCGGGCTGCTGCTGGGTACAGTGGGGTTGGTCGCCGTGATCGTGCGGGGCGCGCTTGAGCGGCGACAGGAGCTGGCGCTGCTGCTGGCGACGGGCTTTGATGAGCTGCGCGTGGCGCGGCTGCTGATGATGGAACATGCCGGCCTGCTGGTGGCTGGAGTGGCGCTGGGGACGGCCGCGGCGCTGCTGGCGGTGGCGCCCCAACTCGTGTCGGCGCAGGCCAATGTGAACTGGACGGCGCTTCTGACCGTCCTCGCGGGAGTGTTGGTAACCGGGCTAATGAGCTGCGTTTTCGGCGTAAGAATGAGTTTGCGAGGGCCGCTGTTGGCGGCGTTGCGGAGTGAGTAGATGATCCGTAGGGATAGCCATAACCGCGTAGTGCGGGCGTCTCGCCCGTTGTGTTGGCTGGGAGACCGCAGATGGTCTCGGCTCGGCCCCTGTCTTCTGGCACTGCTGTTTGTGGCAGGCCTTGGCTGGGCGGCTGACCGCAACTGGCCATCGTTTCGCGGCAATCAGTCGCTGACCGGCTCCACCGGTGCCGCCTTCACGGATAAGCCGCGGTTGCGTTGGACCTACCGGGCCGGCGCCTCCATCGAGGCCAACGCTGCCATTGCCGGCGACACGGTCTATCTCGCGACGCGGGGCAAAACCGTCCTGGCGCTGAATCTGGCCAACGGGAAGTTGAAGTGGCGGTTTGGTGGTGGGGACTACTTCACAGCCTCGCCCTGTGTGGTCGGCGAGACCGTCTATGTGGGCGATGAGAACGGCACCTTCTGGGCGCTCAACGCTGCGACCGGACGGCCACGGTGGAAATACCGCACCAGCGATAAGATCATTTCGTCGGCGACGCCCGCGCCTGGTGCTGTGCTCTTTGGCTCGTATGACAACTATCTCTACAAGCTCAACGCCCAGACCGGCAAGAAGATCTGGAGCTTCAAGTCCGGCGCCCAGGTGCATACCACCCCCTGCGTGTTCGGCAACAGCGTCGCCATCGCCGGGTGTGACGGTTATGTGCGCGTGATCAGCCTGCAGACCGGCAAGCAGACCGCCGCCGCGCATTTTGACACCAACTTCGGCGCCTCGCCCGCGCAGGACCGGGGCCTGCTCTTCGTCGGCAGCATGAGTGGCGACTATGCCGCCGTGCGGACCTCCGGCGCGGTCCTGTGGCAGACAGTGGTGGGGAAGAGCAGCGGCGGGGCCAGCTTCGGCTCTCCCGCAGCCTCCGGCAGCTACGTGGTCTTCCCGTCACGCAACAACAGCGTGTTCTGCCTCGACCGCGCCACCGGTGCCACGCGCTGGCGGTTCAACGTGAAGGGCGAGGCGGACTCGTCTCCTGCCATCGCGGGCAACCGCGTGTTTTTCGGCGCGGACGATGGCAACTTCTACGGAGTGACCCTGGACGGGGGCAGACTCGTCTGGCGGTTTAGGGCGGGGCCTCGAGTGGCGGCCGGGCCGGCCATCGGGCAGGGCAAGATGGTCATCAGCGCCAGCGACGGCACGGTATACTGTTTCGGCCGCTAGGCGGAGGGGCCGAATGTCCGCAGCCATACCGCGGACATCCGGCCCATGTGTGGCGCGACGGTGGGCCGGATGCTGCGCATTCGGCCCCTCCATGGCATTCTGGGGCAACTTTTCTCCCGTCTCGTTTGTCAAACGTCAACAATATCCTGAATGAGGTTACCGATTATGCTGCGAGTCGCGAAAGTGATGCTGGTTGTGGCTTGTTTTTGCTGCACCATGGCGGTGGCGGCTGATTGGCCGAACTTCCTCGGCCCGACCCGCAATGGCCTTGCCCCAGACACCGGGATCAACAAGAACTGGGCGGCCAAGCCGCCGCAGGAACTGTGGCGCGTGCCGATGCATGACGACGGATTCGCTGGGCCGTGCGTGGCCGACGGCAAGGTCTTCATCATTGATCACGAGGGGGCGCAGGACATCGTGAGAGCCTTCGGCTTTGGCGATGGCAAGCAGGTGTGGGAGTTTGCGTACCCGGATACTGATAAGCCGAACTACGGCTTTGGACGTTCGACCCCCGTATTCTCCGACGGCAAGCTTTACGTCGCAGGGCGGCTCGGGCAGTTGCTGTGCCTCGAGGCCGCAACCGGCAAGCCGGTGTGGGGTAAGAACCTCATGCGCGACTTCCAGGGCCAGAAGCCTCAGTGGGACTACTCCGGTTCGCCCCTGATCGACGGGGACAGACTGATCATCTGCTGCGGTGGTCCGGCCAGTGTCGCGTGCCTGGACAAGAACACGGGCAACCCCATCTGGACCGGTGGCAATCAGGACGCGGCAGGATATACCTCGCCGATCCCGGCCACAATCCTGGGTCAGAAGCAGTATGTGGTAACGACTGGGTCGTACGTGATCGGCGTGGACGCGGCCACCGGCAAGCTTGCGTGGGCAGTTCCATGGGAGAACAAGTGCAAGGTCAACGCCTCCCAGCCGATGGTTGAGGGCGACTATGTCTTCATCACCAGCGGCTACGGAATCGGCTGCGCGCTGTACCAGATCACAGCTAACGGTCCGGTGGAACGTTGGCGCAGCCGCGACATCTCGGCCCATTTCAGTTCGCCGATCTATTACGGCGGCTATCTCTACAGCAACAGCGATCCGGGCAACCTCGTCTGCATGAGCCCGGCCACTGGTGAGGTGGCCTGGAAACAAGGTGGGTTCGAGAAGGGTGGCCTCGTCATTGTGGACGGCGTGATCATCGCCCTGACGGGCAGGGATGGCGATCTGGTGATGGCGACGGCGCAGGCGACGGGCTATCAGGAACTGGGGCGCCTCAAGGCGCCGCTCGGAGGGCAGAGCTGGACCGCACCCATCGTTGCTGACGGCAAGCTACTCATCCGCAACAAGTCCGCGCTGGCGTGTCTTGACCTGAAGTAGCAGCACCCGAGACATGAAACGCAGAGAGACCCGGCAACTGCCGGGTCTCTCTGCTTTGCGGGCGAGGACATTGCCCCGCGCGCGTGGAATTGACGCTCACTCAGTATGGGAAGGGACTGTTGATCTTGAGATTACCGAACATGTGGGGCGGCGGGCAGCTTTTCGCATTTTCGGGGCTTGAAGGCCAGACAAGCTGGGCCGCGCCCTTCGTTGGCAGTCTGCTGGATGAGGGGCTGGCGGTAGATTTCCACCAGTCCCCGCCCGTGGTGCTGGAGGTCACAGGGCCCGAGGCACAGGTGCTGGAGGTCAAGCCCGAGTGGGTGATCGGGGATGCCTTTGAGGTGGCAGTAAGCTGGCCTACCGGCAGCGGGCGAGTCGTGGCGGCCTTCGCGGACTGCTGGACGTTGGTGGGGCGTGCGAGCGAGGGGTTGCAGGTGCGGCTGCGGGAGGTCGCCGACCAGCCCGACCAGCGACACCTGCAAGCGAGTGGCAACTTCGCCCTGGTGCGTGGCGAGCAGGGCGTGTGGGTGCTGGCGCTGGACCCGGAGGGCCCCGAGGCGGCTCACACGCGGGCGCTGGAGGCGCTGCGTCTGGATGCGGCGGTCGTGGCCGACGAGCGGCTGGCTTTCGTCGAGGAACTCGAGGTGGGGGAGATCCTCCCGCCCGCTGACGAACGGACCTACCGCAAGGCCGCAAGCGTTTTGAAGACTAACGTTATGGCTCCTGAGGGCAGCATAGGGCGGCGCTGGACCACTCCCGACCGCTGGCCGCACCGGCACATGTGGCTGTGGGACTCGTGCTTCCATGCTCTCGGCTGGCTGTATCTCGACCCGCAACTGGCCATGGACGCGGTCGAGGCCATGGTCGAGAGCGCCTACCCCGATGGCATGATTCCGCTGTGCTCGGCGCCGACGCCCTCGCCATACAAGCTCTCCCAGCCCCCGCTGCTCGCCTGGACTGTGTGGGAACTGCACCAGGCCACCGGCGACGTGGACTTCCCGGTGCGGGTCTATGACGGTCTGGCGGGCTATGTGCGATGGTTCCTGAACGAGCGCGACCGTAACCACAACGGCCTCCTGGACTGGTTCAAACAGGACGAAGACAAGCTGTGCCACTGCGGCGAGTCCGGCCTCGACAACTCCCCGCGCTTCGACCAGCCGGGCATTGATGACCACGTGGACCTGTCGTGCATGATTTACAACGAGATGGAGTGCCTGGCTCGAATCGCGTTCATCGGCGATAGGTTCGACGAAGCAGCCGAGTGGCGCGAGCAAGCCCAGAAGCTGGCGGCGGCCATCAACGAGCGGATGTGGGACGAAGAGACGGGGTTCTACTACGACGTGCGGGCTGACGGGGAATTGCTGAAGATGAAGACCGTGGTAGGCTTCCTGCCGATGTGGGCGGGCATCGCCTCCGAAGAGCGCCTCGGCCGCCTGATGGCGCACCTGCTGGACCCGCGCGAGTTCGCTACCGAGTTCCCGATCCCCACGGTAGCGCTGGACGAGCCGAGTTTCACTGACGACATGTGGCGTGGCCCGACGTGGATCAACATGAACTACCTGATCTTCCGGGGCCTCATGCGCAACGGTCTGATGGCGGAGGCGAACGACCTGCGTGCCGCAACGCTACGGCAGATCGCGCGGTGGTACGGCAGCGAAGGCTCCATCTACGAGTATTACGACTGTTTCGCGAAGACCGCTCCGCGCAAGCTGCACCGCAAGGGCGGCGTAGGCGGGCAGGGCGGCTACGGCGTCGGCACCATCGCCGATTACGGCTGGTCAGCCGCGCTGTACGTGGCGCTGGCGAATGAGGGGATTGAGTAGAGACCACGGCTGCCTGTAGGAGCGCTCACCAGAGCGCGATCGCAAGCCAATAAGACCCGGAGTCGCGCTCTGGTGAGCGCTCCTACAGGCGGCGTTTGAGGCGATTTCTGGAGGTTCGTATGCTTAAGCTGCGCTTGTTCCTGCTCTGTCTGGTCATTCTGGTCGCCGTGCCCGCTTTCGCCCAGGACAAGGACGGCGACACCGTCCCTGATGAGGCCGAGATGGCTCTGGGCATGGACCCGGACCAGCCCGAGACGCTGGTGATGGTCCATGATGACAAATCCATCGCCGAGGGCGACAAGCCTGCGTCCAAGTACCAGAATGCCCCCGACCTGACCAAGGTCTGGTTCGGCAATGTCGCTGGTGACCGCTACGTCTGGCGGTTGGATTTCGCCCAGGACTACAACCCGACCGGCATAGTGCTGATCGTGTACCTGGACGCCGACAATGATGTCACCACGGGCCGCCAGGATGGCGCGAAGGGCTGCGATGTGATGCTCACGTGCGTCAACGGGTCCTTCGAGTCCAGCATCCGCAATGATCAGGTCGCTGTGGCAGATCGCAAGCTGCGCGGCTTCGTCAGCGGCAAGTCGGTCTACATGAGCATGGACCTCAAGCTCAAGCAGACGGCCGGGCAGAGCGACTGCCGGGCGTGGATACTGTGCCACCTGTCGGAGCCGAACACCGGCGACCAGGACAATACAACCCAGTTCACGATGAAGGGCCCGGGACAGAGCCAGAAACGCAAGCCGCCGGTGGCCTGCGCCTCGGGCTTCCGCTCGGAAAACATGATCGTGCATACTCCGTGGCTGTATTGGCGGGAGGACCTGCGCAATATGAAGGCAGTGTCGCTCGACGCCGCGCAGGCTCAACTGAAGGGCATGCGGCTGTTTGACCGGGCACTGATCCCCGAGAGCACCCCCTCCAGCGCGGTGCTGAAGTCCCCGCAGGCGGGCAAGTACTACGTGGCGCTGGTGCTGCAGGACAGCGCCGCCGGGGCCGAGGAACTTGAGCTTCGCGTGCAGGGCAAGAAGATCGCGAAGGCGGTCTGCCTGCAGAATGACGGGCTGTACCACCTGTTCATAGCGAAGAATCCGGTCACATTGAGGAAGGGCGACGCCATCGAACTCGTCGCTGCGGCCCCAATGCAGGACTTCCAGATCTCGGAAGTGCTCCTCTGCCCGCAGAGGCCGGAACCGCGACCCCTGCAAATCGCGAACGTGGCGGTCTACTGCCCGCCGCAACAGGGCGACGACGTCTACGTTGACGTGTGCTGGACGACCAACGCGCCGTGCACGGGGCTGGTGAAGTGGGGGAGAGGAAAGGCGCTGAGCGAGACGAGCGAACCGGAGACGATCCCCGGCTACAACCACCGGGTGCGCCTGGAAGGGCTCGCAAGCAAGGAGCAGTACTCGGCGCAGGTGGTGCTGACGCCGAGCTATGGGAGCGTGAGTAGCGCGCCGTTGCCCTTCACCGCCGCGCCGAACGTGACCAGAGGCGTGGCCGGGCCCAAGCGGGTGGCGCTGAAGGTGACTGATCTGCTGGATGGGGGGCGGGGCGTATGGCCTGTGAACGGCGGGATTCCACTGCCGGCGGGGGAGCTAGCCGCTGCGACCAAGTGTAGGTTGCTGGACGCGCAGGGGAGACAGGTTCCGGCACAGTTTGCGGGCCTCAGCGTGTGGCCGGATGGCAGCGTGAAATGGCTGCTCGTGAGCCTGATGCACAGCGGCGGCAGCCCGGAGTATGTGCTGGAGTATGGAAACGCGGTGTCGGCGGCTCAGGGCGCTTCGACACTGACGGTGGAGCGCAAAGATGACGGCGTCATAGTCAGGAATGCCTCCCTGCAGTACACCCTGTCGCGACAGGCCTTCAGCCCCCCAGGGCTGGTTCAGCGCGATACCGATGGCGACGGCGGGTTCGACACTGCTCTCAACAAGCCGACGCCGGGTTTCACCCTCACCGACGCCGACGGCAACCGTTACACCTCCAGCGCCGAACCTTGCGCACTTACGGTTGAGGAGCAGGGGCCGGTGCGGACGGTGGTGCTCGCCGAGGGCAAGTTCGCAGGCGACAAGGGCAACCTGATGTCCTGGCGCTGCCGGCTGTACTTCTACGCCGGGTTCGAGGGCGTTCACACTGTCTTCACGCTCATCAGCGACGCCGGGAAGTCCGTCCAGCCGCCGACCATGACACCGATCACGAGCCTGACGCTGCCGGTTAGCGTCAACGGCGCTAACGCTGCGCGGGGTCGTTGGCTCCAGGACGATGTGGATCATCTCATCACCGAGCAGGCCGGGAAGTCTGAGACGAAGACCGGACAGGGGCAAGGCTGGGTCAAACTCGGTGGCGTTACCGTCGCCCTGAAGGACTTCTGGCAACTCTACCCGAAGGCCTTCACAGTCGAGGGCGACACCATCACGACGGAGATCTTCCCCCGGCTTCCGGCTGATGAGTACGCCCAGTACACCGACCCGAAGCTGCTGACGCAGCACTACTACTGGGCGAAGGGCGGGAAGTACCAGATCCCGACCGGCATCGCGCCCAGCTATGACCTGATGTTCTACTTTGGCGCAGAGGCTCCGGAGAAGATCGCTGCCGCGCACCAGAGCCCGGCGCTGCTCACCGCGACGCCGGAGCAATACTGCGGCTCCAAGGCCTTCATGGACCTCGCGCCCGAGAAGCCCGGAGTCTTCGAGGACTTCCAGAAGTTCGTGCGGCAGGGCCTCGAAGGCCTCGAACAGCGCCGCGTTCGTGGGCGTGAGTATTCGTGGATGGACTATGGCGACTGGTATGGCGAGCGGAGCGTGAACTGGGGTAACCAGGAGTATGACCTCCAATGGGGCCTTCTCCTGCAGTTCGTCCGCAACGGAGACCTGCGCTTCTTTGACCGTGCGGAGCAGGCCGCGCGGCATACCGCCGGCATTGACAGCGTGAACTATTCGCCGATCCCCGACCGGCTGGGGCTGCTGTACTACCACTGCCTCGGCCACACCGGCGGCTTCGGCATGCAGCGCGTTCCGGGGGCCGACTACTGGTTCGAAACCACGGGCTCGAACACCGGCCACATGTGGAGCCAGGGCACAATCACGACTTACTGCCTCACCGGCGACCGGCGGTACCTGGGGCCATCTCAGAGGCTCGCTGACTGGCTCGCGGGACCCTATGCCCGCTCCTTTGAGTACTATGTTCACCGCAACTACGGCTGGTCGGTGGTAGCGCTGCTGGGCGTGTACCAGGTCGACCCGAACCCGTACTATCTCAACGCGGCGAAGCTCTTTACGGACTATGTCATCGCCAAACAGGACCCCGGCACGGGGGTACTCGCCCATCCAATCGGCGAATGCACCCACAAGCCGCTGCACATGGGCGGCAAGGTCTTCATGAGCGGTGCGGTGATGACCGGCCTGAAGATGCTCGACCAGATTGAGCCCTCGGCGGACCGCAAGAACGCCATCATCCGCAACTGCGACTGGATGTACAACCGCATGTGGCACCCGCGGGACAATAGCTTCCAGTACGCGCAGTGCACCGACTTCGACCCGACTTCCACCCACGCCGGAACCCATGAAGCCTGCGAGGGGCTGGCGTACGCGTACGATCTCACGAACAGGGCCATCTATCGTGAGATGCTGCTGCGGTCGCTGTCTGATGTCATGCGGCGGGGGACGGGCGGGCAGGGCAAGTCGCTGGCGATGGAGATACGGATGACGCCGTATGCCTTCACCGCCATCGAGAAGTGGGGTCTCAAAGACCTGCCACCGCCGCCCGCGCCGGAACCGAAGCTCACGGTTGCGCCGCGGCTATACCTGACTCCCGACCAGCCTGCCACCATCGGCTGCACACTTGAGAACCTCTCGGACAAGCCAGTGCAGGCGAAGGTTGAGATAGTCGACCTGCCTGCTGGCCTGCAGTCAAACGCCCATCAGGCCGTGTGGGAGATGCCCGGGCGGACCACCGTCTCGCGCGGGCTCTTCAGCCTGTCGGGAAAGGCCAAGACGGGGGAGACAGTACGGGTGCGCTACCAGATCGGTCAGGCACAAGGGGAGACGCAGGTGGCGGTGCGGCCCGCGGAAGCGCTCAAGCTGGGCAGTGGTCTGGGCTATCTCGGTGATGCGAATGACCCCGTGGGGAAGGCCCTGCGGCAGATGGGAAGCTCGCTGACTGAGCTGCGGGAGCTTTCGCCTGCGACGCTGGCGGGGTGCGGGGCGCTGATCGTGGGGACGGAGGCGCACCAGAAGGACTATGCGGGGCTGCGGGGCAATGCGGAGCGGTTACTCGACTTCATCTACTCCGGCGGCAAGGTGGCCGTGTTCCAGCTTCAGGACAGCAGTTGGCAGCCGAACCTGCTACCGTACCCGCTAAGTGTCAGCGACGCCGACGGGACGTGTGGGGACATCGTTGCGAAAGACCACGCGCTGTTCAATACCCCCGCCCGCGTACCTGACCTTCACGGCCTCACGAGCTACGACACAATCATCTCCGCCGACCCGGCCTGGCGGGTGCTGGCGAAAGACAACAAGGGGCAACCGGCAATCGTGGAGGCCTCGTTCGGCAGGGGCAAAGTCTTGGTGGTGCAGCCCTCGCCTGATCGTTACATCATCGGGCAATTGCCCATACTGGGGAACGTGCCGGTGACAAGCTGCACAGGCTTCATGCAGAACGTCTTGGCTTGGCTGGGACAATAGCAGCGGGCCGCTCTTCCTACTCAACCTGAATCGCGTTGCCGAAGATCAGCTCCGTCTCCGACAACCCCATCGCCGAGGACCCGCTGTCATCGTGCTTGAACTCGATGGTGTTCTCGCCCACGCGCAGGTGTTCCGGCTTGATGAGCGTCGTGACCACCGCCGTCGCGCCGTCCCCAGTCGTTGGAATCTGGTATTTGCCCTGCCCGTTGACCGTGAACGTGCCCTCAGTCGGATAGTCCAC
Organism: Armatimonadia bacterium; assembly: GCA_039683575.1. Classification (GTDB taxonomy): domain Bacteria; phylum Armatimonadota; class Zipacnadia; order Zipacnadales; family UBA11051; genus JAJFUB01. Next base: position 34,384 of record JBDKRC010000022.1, read on the forward strand.
ATCCTGCGCGGTCGTTCGTAGTGCCACCAGCTTCGCCTGCGGCAGCGCCGCGAGGGTGAAGGTTGTCGTAAACGCCGCGCCCTTGCTCAATGACTGGGTCTTAAGCGGTACGCGTTCGATGATCTGCTCATCCACATGCCCCGCTGCGAGGAACTCCGCCAGCCACTCGGGCTTCTCGCACAGGTACGGCGGCAGGTTGCGTCCCAGATAGACCTCCACGTCATCAAAGATCAGCCCCGGCGCATTCGGCTTCTCCACCACCAGTGACCACGCCTGAGCGTCCATGCCCGTCGGCACGGGGGCTTCGAGCTTCGTGCGCGTGTCGAAGTCGTCGGTCTTCTCCAGCGCCACTTTGCCGTCAGGCTGCACGATCTTCACCGTTGCCCCCTCGGTGGTGACGTCCGACGTCACGTAGACCTCAACCTTCTTGGACTTGGCCGGGACCATGAAATACTGCGGAGCCATGCCGCCGCAGATCCACAGCGTAGTCTTCTCCCAGGCTACCAGGCCGAAGGGCTTTCCCACCACCCGCACTGTCGCGAGGCTCTGCCCGGTGACGGTGCCGACCACATGCAGCCCCGGCGTCTTCACCTGATAGGCGATCTCGGCTGAGGTGCCAACAGGCACGCTCTGCTCAAGCACCACCCGGCTGTCGCGGTCGATGATCTTTACCTGCAGGTCGTCCTGATATGCCCCGCGCGGAATGGAGGTGGCGGCGATCTTCACGGTCTCGCCGGCGTTCCCCACGAACACGAGGTAGTTGTCATGGCGCAGGATAGTCTGCGGGGCCTCCTGGGCCCACAGCGGCAGTACGGCGAGACTGAACAGCAATAGCGCTATATGACGCATGATGGACCTCTATCGGAGTTCGAGTTCGACGACCTGGTAGGTGCGCAGCGGCGGCAGGGACAGCGCGCCGGATTTCGGCTGCGCCAGCGCCATCGGTTCGGCCCGATCCGGGTCATAGACCCGCGCTGCCGCGATCTGCTTGCCCGCCGGGAGTGTCAGGCGCACCTGCAGGCCCGTCTTCACCGTCGGGGGCGGCGCGCCATCGCCCAGCGTGACGTCATAGTTCACCACATGCAGGTATAGCCGCGACGCATCGGGACGCATAGTGGCATTCACACAGACGCGCTCCGCGCCCTCTTGCGGCATGAGCACCAGGGACTGAAGCTGCAACTCGTCCAGTATCTTCGGCAGGTCGCTTGTGTACGGTAAGTCAGCCCGCCGCACGCACTTGCCGGGCACCGAGGCTGGCAGCGGCGACTTGTCATATGGCTGCATATGCTCATCAGCCACGGGCTCCGGCGCAATGATCAGCACCTTGCCGCCCCGGTTGAGGTAATCGTTCAACGCCCCCACCTGCGCGCGACTCATGTACTTCACATCCGGTACAATCACCAGCGCGTACTTCCGCAGCTTCTCAGCCGTGAACTGCTCCTCCAACACGTAGTCAAACAGCACCCGGTTCGCCGTCAGCACGTTCGTCAGCGTGCGAATGTGCCGCATGTGCTGCGGGTAGCCGTACAGGTTGTGCTCGGGGAAGAACGCCACACCCACATTGGCATACGACACGTTGCCGCTATACAGGGAAGCGCGGGTCTCGTGGAACCTGCGCCATTTCTGCAGGGGCTCGGCGAAAACGCCGTACGTGGGGCGCAGCATGAACCCGCCGCCGTTGCTGAACGCCGCCATCTCCGCCATGCCCAGTTCAGCGGACGCCGGGTTCATCCGCCACTCTCGCCGCTCGGCTGGATAGCCGCCTCGGGAAAGAATGACCGGCTTGACTACCCCGCCGACGCACTGGGTCAGCTTGTCTTCATAGATGCTGTCGTTTTGGTTGATGATCTTGATGTTGGCGACGATTGGCTTGGTCGCCAGGCCCGGGTTGGTGCCGAAGTCGCCGCTTGAGTTCTCATACATGACATAGTCGATAGGCGCAAAAGCTGCCTTCACGTGCTCTGGGCGCCCGTGGCCGCCATTGGGGAAGATGTAGAAGGGTTTGCGAACCTTCTCGCCCGCCGCCTTCAGCGCCAGCATGTGCTGCCGCACTGTGTCGCCCCAGAACCGGTAGCTCTCCACTGCGCGGAACCGCTCCTGCGGCGTCATCTCTTTGCCACTGGTCGGCATGATGAGCTGGAGTTGCTTGACGTCGCTCGTGCCGAAGTACTGCTGCCGCTCCTGTGGCGTGTAGCGGCCACTCAACCACGCCGCGAACTTGTCCTCGCAGTAGTGGCAAAAGCAGCGCTGCGAGCCCCCGTTGTCCACAAACACGCCGTCATATCCCGCCTCGGCGGCAAGCCGCACGACCTGCTCGGACCAGTAGCGCCACCCCGGGTTGTTCATACACACCGCATACCGCAGGTTCGGCTCATACGGCGGGTACTTGCCGTCGGTGAGTGGGTAGAAGAAGAGCGGGCTGCCGTCAGGCTTGACCTGAAACCACGTCTCGGGGTCTTCGGCCGGGCGCTTGCCCAGCTTGAAGTCGGCCGCGTAGTCATCCCAGTGGTCGTAGAAGTCCCAGAACCCCGTGCGCTTGACCGGATCCCCACCAATGGTCATGGCGCAGATATAGGGCATGACCATGGGGATGCCGCCGTCGTGCAGGGCCTTGGTCATGGCCTGCAGGTCCTTCATGCGCTGGCGCGTCTCCGCCACAGTCAGGCGCGTCACGTTGTCGCCCTTACCATAGGCCTGATTCTCGCCACCGAGGGCCTTGATGGGCCCCCAGTTGTGGGTCATGACCACATCCTTGCCCAGGTGCAGAAGCTGAGGCCCGGCGGCGATGGTCTCCTGCAGCCACTTCTCATTCCCGAGATGGCTCCCACCATAGTCGAGAATGTAGGTCACCGGCGGGACAGTGGGGACGCTTTGCGCCATCGCCGCCACCCCAAGCAGGATGGTGATGAGAGAGAGGTATCGTTTCAAGCCAACGCTCCTTCGGGTGCTCGGTCTCCAACTGTAGGGCCGGGGCTCGTACCCGGCCGTCTGGCGGTCGTAGATAACGACGCGGCGGGGTACGAGCCCCCTGCGACGCAGACGTCGCTACGCCCTACAGCCCAATGGCGTACGCTATTCCTGGTCCTCAAATAACCGCTCGAACTTAATAGTCCATGCCGCCTCGTCTATCCCGTCCAGCGCGCTCTGCATGGCCTCATTGGCCTTCAGCCACGCCCCCGTGTCCAGCGGCGTCTTGCTGCTCAACCCGTTTCCGGCTGTGGGGCCGGGGCTCGTACCCGGCAGTTCGGTTCGTAGATAACGACGCGGCGGGGTACTAGCCCCCGCCCTACAGCCCAATGGCGTAG
>JBDKRC010000023.1:0-13271 GCA_039683575.1 Armatimonadia bacterium
AGCCACGGCTGGCTCCCAGGCGGTCCATCACCTGCCCCGACAGCCAGCGCGAGAGCGCGGAGCCGACGTAGCCCGAGGCGTCCACGAGACCCGCCGCCCTGCCCGCCGCCTCCGCCCCGCACAGGTCGGCTGGCAGCGCGCAGGCCATGACGCTGGCAGGCGGGGACGAGACCGCCCCCAGGATCAGCAGCCCGCCCGGAACGGCCGCGGGAGCCCGATGGGGCAGGCTTGGGAAGACGACAACGAGTGCCGCCAGTACCAGCAAGGGCGCGACGATTGTGCGGTACAGCCCCAGCTTGCCGGGATAGCGCCGGGAGATCAGTGCAAGGCCCAGACAGCCAATGGCACCTCCCAGGGGCAGCAGGAAGGCCCTGTCCGCTGCAGCCCCCGCGGTGACTCGGCCAACCTCTGCCAGGTAGTGGGGGGTCCAGTCCAGGAGGCCGTGGTACCCGAACAGCAGGCAGGTCTGCGCGAAAGCGAGGCCCCCAAGCGCAAGCCGCTTGCCCGAGAGGATGGTGTCGGTTGCGGGTTCGCAGTCCTCGACGCGAGGAATATCGGGGGCGGGGGCCTTCCCGTTAGGCTTTCCAGGTCGGTCACGGACGCAGCACCATACTACTCCCGCGACGGTGAAGCAGATCCAGGCCGGGCACCAGAAGGCATAGCGCCAGCCGTAGGCCTGGGTGAGCCTGCCAGACAGGAGCCAACTCAGGCCGCTCCCGAGTACGTACGAGGTGCCGAGAATGCCAGAAGCGGTCTCACGCAGGCGCGGCGGGAACCAGTTCGCCGTAATCCGCACTACCGAAGTCCAGCCGAAGGCCTGGAAATAGCCATTGGCCGCCCACAGCACGGCAAACCATAGGAAGCGCTCCTGATGGGCGAACAGCAGGTTGAGGAGGCCTGAGGCGGTAAGGCCCAGGACGATCAGCCGCCGGGGGCTCAGCCGGTCAGCCAGATGGCCGTTGATGAACTGCCCGCTGCAGTAGCAGACCTTCAGCAGCGACAGCAGGACGCCGAGTTGCTGCTTGCCAAGGCCACGTTCTGCGGCAAGGTCCTTCTGGGCCGCGGCCAGATTCACGCGGCACAGGTAGTGGGTTGCGTATGTGATCCACAGCAGGGCAAGGGTGATCTTGCGTGACAGCGACGTGGTGGCATCGTCGTTCGGCTGCAGGGGCGCCCCGTCGCCAGCCTGCGCGCTATCGTGGGCTGCATCAGTGCGATTCTCAAAATCCATGCCCCCCACTTTCGCCGTTCCGTTCGCGTGCCCTCCCAGACACGAAAAGGCGTGCAAGTCAGATTACAGTTCTGTAATGCATGCACAGACCCGACCCTCATCCAGCGAGGGTACTCTACGTTCATGGTTGAGCTTCCCCAGGTGGGAGCAAAAGGAGATGACCATGAAACGCAGCGGATTCACACTCATCGAGCTTCTGGTAGTGATCGCGATCATCGCGATCCTGGCGTCTATCCTCTTTCCGGTTTTCGCCAAGGCGCGGGAGAAGGCCCGACAGACGTCGTGCCTGAGCAACCTCAAGCAGATCGCCCTGGGCGTGCGCATGTATTCCGACGACTATGACGAGATGATGCCCTGGGTGCAGCAGTACGTTGTCTGGGACCAAGTGGGAACGTTGGGCATGTATCCGTGGCTACAAGTCATCCAGCCGTACATCAAGAACACGCAGATCTACAAGTGCCCGTCTGGACCGGCCAGCGCCATCACGCACTACAGCTTCAATGCCTGTGCAATGAGCCTGTCTTCCACAATCGTGACCGGTGTCTCGGGCGCATACACCCTCGACAGCCCGTCCACTCCAGCTGAGACGATCATGGTGTTTGACGCCGGGACCCCGAGCACGTCCTGGTACGACGCCTCTGCCGGAGACGCCGACCCGACGAACGAGAATCAGATTGCCGGCAGCGACTCCGACGGCCCCACCTGCTTCCTGCTGCCAGGACGCCACAATGACGGCAACAACGTCGCTTTCATGGATGGCCACACCAAATGGTGGAAGGCAGTCCCCGGAGGCCAGACCCTGGCGCAATACTGCATCAGCATGCGCTAGGGAGGTCATCCGCGGAGCTGCGATCTCAAGCAGGACGATGGCAGGCCAAAGCCTCCAGGGCGGGGAAATGCCCATCATGAGCTTCCGGATGATGGGCGATCAATCCTACCCGGAATGGGAGGACAGCGATCCCGCTCCAGATCTGACCGCAGACCTGGCGTACGTCGCCGTGGCGGGGCGCGACTACCGTGCCTCCTGGCCCATGCAGGCCCTCCCTGGCTACGAGCTGGCTTATGTCATGGATGGGGCTTTGCTGCTCTGGCTGGAGGACAAGTGTCTGCGGGCGGGGAGCGGAGACATGCTGGTAGTGCCTCCGCGCACCCCACACCGCGAGGAGACGCCGGAGGATAGTTTCTCAGAGGTCATCTATCTCGGGACCATGCTGCGGGCTCCGTCCGGCCGCGGACGTGTATTTCCTCTGCCCATCGCCCCGCTACTGCATCTCGGGCGCGGAAACATCGTCGAGCAACGTCTGCTGCAGATTGTGGCGGAGGTCCAGCAGCGTGCTCCGGGGTATACGCGCATAGTCTCCGGTGCGGTGCTGGAGGTTTTCTGGCACCTCGCCCGAGCAACCGCTGGCATTGCCCCTCCCGAAGCCGACCGCCCGACTACCCTCGCCCTCCCCAACTTCGCCCGTGAGGCCCAGGACTACCTCGCCCGGCACTATGCCGAGCCCCTGAGCATTGACGACGTGGCCCGGCACTTCCATCTCAGCCGGCAGTACTTCAGCAAGCTCTTCCGCCGCTTCACCGAGCAATCGCCCCACTCGTACCTGACCCAGATACGTCTGCAGCAGGCCCGCGCACTGCTGGATGACACGAAGCTGACTATCCAGGAAGTGGCTGCGCGGGTGGGTTTTGCGGACCCCTACTACTTCGCCCGTGCCTTCCGGGTCCATTGCGGCCTCACGCCGACTCAGTACCGCAACCGCGAGCGCGAAACCGAGCAATAGGCGACAGGATTCCAGCCCCCTGGCGCGCATTATCCATTGGCTGCCTGTGGCGTGCGGGGGTACACTCGCATGCTGACAGCCTTACCGTTTCCAAAGGAGCGCATTATGAGCAAGCAACTCGCGATACACGGTGGCCCCCGCGTGGTGCCCGAGGGCACGATCAAGGCCTGGCCCCCCATAGATGAGACCGACTTCCAACTGGTCAAGGAGTCTCTGAGCGGTACAAACCATACCTTTGGCCCCAACTGCACCAAGCTACAGGAAGAGTTCGCGGCCTGGAACGGCAACGGTTACGCCATCCTGACCAACTCAGGCACAGCAGCCCTGCACATGGCCGTCTATGCGTGCGGCTGCGGCGCCGGTGATGAAGTTATCGTCACTTCGTACTCCTGGAGCTCCTCAGCCACCTGTATCTTGCACCACAACTCCATCCCCGTGTTCGTGGACATCAACTATGACACCATGAACATTGACGAGAACAAGATCGAGGCCGCGATTACCCCGAAGACCAAGGCCATCATCGCGGTTCACCTGCACGGGTTGCCGTGCAATATGGAGAAGATCAACGCGATTGCCAAGCGTCACAACCTGCCGGTTATCGAAGACTGCTGCCAGGCCCACGGGGCTACCTTCGGCGGCGTCAAGGTCGGCAAGCTGGGCAACTGCGCAGCCTTCAGCTTCAACCAGAACAAGTGCATGTGCTCGGGCGAGGGCGGCATGTTCGTCACAGACGATGAGGAAATGGCCCAGCGCGCGAGAATGCTCTGGTCGTTCGGCGAGACCCGCACCCCCTCCGAGAGCCGCGACTACCACGCCTATGCCCTCGGCTGGATGTATCGCAGCTCCGACCTGGTCGCCGCCTTCGGCCGCGCGCAACTGGCCAAGCTCGACCGCAATTCAGAGACGCTGCTGGCCAACTGGGCGCGCCTGACCGAATGCCTCGAGGGGACGCCTAACCTGATCCTGCCGCGTGAGTACCCCGGCGCCAAGACCAACGGCTACAACTTCACCATGCGCTTCGACATGGAGGCCATGGGGCACGGCCATGACCCACGGCAGTTCCGCGACAAGCTCGTGCGGGCCATGAACGCCGAGGGTGTGCAGACGGGCGTCTGGCAGAGCTTCATCCTGCCGGAGATGACCGTCTTCCGCGCCAAGAACGGCTACGGTCAGGGTTGCCCCTGGACCTGCCCCTTCGCGCGGCAGCCAAATGTGGACTACGATCCCGCGAACTACCCCGTGGCCCAGCGGCATTGCGAGACACACACGGGCATGACCCAGCCGCTGCGCGCGCCCAACGGCCCGGAGGCCGCCGAGCTAACCGCCGCAGGCATCCGCAAGGTACTGGCCAACATCGGCGAGGTCGAGGCTGTCGAGCTGTAGGGACCAAGCTATCCGAGGGCGGGCAAGCCCATCTGAAAGAGAGCAATACCATGAAGCTGTGCATGATGACATACACTATGGCCCGACAGGGCGTTGGGGTCGAGGATATCGTCCGCTGCGCCGAGGAGTTGGGCCTGGAGGGCATTGACTGGGTTAGCACCTATGGCCGCAAGCCGGAGGATCTGAAGGCGCTCAGCGACGCTGCAGGTCTGACCGTGGCCGCGCATACGTTCTTTCTGAGCAATTTCCCCGATGGTGACACGTGGCGTGACGATGCGCGGCGTGGGCTGGACGACGCGGTGACATTGGGAGCGCCGGTGGTAATGATCCCGACCGGCGGCTGCCCTGGATTGAGCCGCGATGAGTTCAGAACCCGGTGGACCGATGCCCTGGCCGAGATTGCCCCCTGGGCGCGTCAGGCTGGGGTCATCCTGACGGTGGAGAACTTCCCCGGTGCCAACAGCGCCTTCGTCACCGCGGCCGACTATGCGGCGGCCAAGGCACTGGTGCCGGACCTGAAGCTCACCTTCGACAACGGGAACGCCGCCAGTGGCGAGGACCCTGTTGCCTCCTTCAAGGCTTGTGTCGCGGACGTGGTTCACATCCATCTCAAGGACTGGGACATCGTTGACACTCCCACCGACGGCTACCGCGAGATGCTCGATGGCCGCTACTACAAGCCCGCCCTGATCGGTGAGGGCGACATCCCCACCGCCGCCTGCTGGCAGGCCTTCGTTGAAGCCGGCTACGACCGGTACCTCAACATCGAGTACGAAGGCAGCGAGATCCCGGCCGAGGAAGCCATGGGGCGGGCCGTAAGGTACCTGCGCAGTCTCTGACGCGAAGACACTATCTCAAGCAGGCGAAGCACCGTCAGATCACCCAAGCGAGGCAGACCATGGGCGCCAATATCAGTATCGGATGGGCCAGCCGTGACGTCACGCCGGACCGTCCGGTGTCACTGCGAGGGCACTTCAACGTGCGCATCGCCACGCGGGTTCAGGACCCGCTCATCCTGACAGCGCTGGCTCTGGAGAGCGACGGGGAGTACGTCGTCATGGCGTCCATGGATGTCTGCACCGTTGAGGTGGAGGTACTTGAGGGGGCCAGGGCGGCGCTGGCCAAGAGGCTGCCGGACTTCGACCCCTGCAGACTGATCGTGAGCGCCACGCACACGCACACGGCGCCGTTCTCAGGCAGTCTGGCCGGGCTGCAGAAGGATGCGGAGTACGTTGATGCCATCAAGGCTCGCTACCCGGACTACATGCCCACGGCCGAATTTGGCGCGCTCTTGACGGAGCGGCTCGTGGACGCCGTGTGCGAGGCCTGGGAGGGGCGTGCGGACGGCTATATAGGCTGGGGATACTCCCACGCGGTAGTGGGCGACAACCGGCGGGTGCGCTACTTTGATGACCATGCCATGATGTACGGCAGCACCAGTGCGGACGACTTCTCCCATATCGAGGGCCATGTGGACCACAGCGTGAACCTGCTGTGCACCTATGACGTGGACCAATCACTGACCGGGGTGCTGATGAACGTGGCCTGCCCCTCACAGGCCAGCGAGAGCGGGCAGGACTACGTATCGGCGGATTACTGGCACGACGTCCGCGAGGAGTTGCGCAGCCGCTATGGCAGTGGGTTGTTCGTCCTGCCGCAGTGCTCGGCCGCAGGCGACCAGAGCCCGCACCGGCTGATCGGCACGCGGGCCGAAACGCGCATGCTCGAACTGAAGTATGGGGCCGGGCTCGGACGGCCCCTCAACGCCGCCCTGCGCAAGGACATAGCCCGACGCCTGGCCGCCGCGATGGATGACGCGGAGCCTGCCATCCGCAAGGACCTGCGGGACGAAGCCCTCCTGAAGCACGAGCACCGCAAGCTCGATCTGGAACACTGGGACCTGAGTGAGGCGGAGTATGTCACGCTTCAGGAGCAGATTGCCGAGGCCCAGAAGCAACTGGCCGAACTGGGCGACAGCGACCCCCTGGGTGGGCAATACACGGCGCTGCGCTCCCGCATCGCCTGGTGCAAGCGCGCGGCAGACCGCTACGAGCACCCGCTGCCAAGTGTCCCTATCGAGATGAGCGTCTTGCGCCTGGGTGACATCGCCTTCGTGACCGCGCCATTTGAGTACTACCTGGACTTCGGCGACCGCATCAAGGGCCGCAGCGCCGCTCTGCAGACCTTTGTCGTCCAATTGGCGGGCCCCGGCACCTATCTGCCGACCGCGCGGGCGGCTGCAGGGCTCAGCTATGGGGCCGTCCCGGCCAGTTGCAGCGTCTCGCCCGCCGGTGGGCAGGCCATCGTGGACGAGGCAGTAGCCACTGTTGCGGCCATGTTCGAGGATGCGTAGGGGAGCAGAACATGTCAAGCAGGCCCAGACTCGGAATCCAGCTCTACACCGTCCGCGACCTGACCGGGGACGACCTCTTCCAATCCACGCTCACAGCATTGGCCGCGCTGGGATTTGAGGGCGTCGAGTTCGCCTGGCGCTATGGCGGGATGCAGCCGGACGAACTGGCGGCGTTCCTGCGCTCTCTGGGCCTCGCCTGCTGTGGACTGCATGTCCAGTTGGAGGAACTGCTCGATCCCGAGCATATCGTCTATGACTACGCCCGGGCCTGCGGCAGCCCGTACCTCACCACCAGCCTGTGCTCGCGTGTGGAGGAGTGGGAGGATTTGCTGCCTCAGGTGAGTAAGGCGGCGGCGATTGCGCGCCCTAAGGGGCTGCAGTTTACCTACCACAACCACTGGCAGGAATTTGCGAGACTGGGCGAGGATTACGCGCTGGATGTCATGAGGAAGCAGACCGACCCCGATCTGGTCCAGTTCGAGTTGGACCTGGGGTGGATCAAGAAGGCCGGGGAAGAGCCACTCGACTACTGGCACGCCTATCGCGGTCGCGTACCCCAGATCCACCTGCGCGACTACGACATCGAGCAGGACGTGGTCTGCGATATCGGCTGCGGCTTCATGGATGTGGCCGCGGTGGCGAAACAGGCCCTTGCGATGGGCACGGAGTGGCTCATCTACGAGCAGGACGCCTACCCTGTCTCGCCCCTGGCCAGTGCCGAAGTCTGTATCCGGCAATGCCGAGCTGCTGGACTTCTACCATAGCCCCTGTCAGCGCGCCCCCGCGTTGGGATGGCTACACCAACCGCCGGAAATGTTGCCCCCATAGCCCGCCCTCGACCAGATTGTCCAGTTCCCCGTTGGTCAGGGCTCCTTTGATGATCTTGAAGGCCTCGTCAGCCGCCTGCAGGTACGCTTCGATGTGCGCTGGCTCGTGGGAGTAGCTCAGATATGCCCCCATCAGGCACAGGATGCCACGCTTGACCAGTTCCTGCAGGTACACCGTGGTCATCACGATGCGCTGGTGCTCGTCCACCTCCTCGAACCCCATATGCAGGACAGGCGCAAAACCATCGCAATGGAACCGTAGGTCGTGCTTGGCCGCCAGTTCACGCAAACCGGCCTGCAGCTTGCCGCCCATCTCCCACAGGTGCGGGATAACCCGCTTGTCGCGCAGTTCCTTGACGGTGGCAAGACCAGCCGCCAGACCAAGGGTGTCGCTGAAGTAAGTGCTGGAGATGAACATGGTGGCCGCGCTCTGCATGATCTCGCGCCGGCCGCACACCACGCCCAGGGGGATGCCGTTTGAGATGGCCTTGGCGAAAGAGCACATGTCCGGCGTAACGCCGAAGTACTCCTGCGCGCCGCCGAGAGCGAAACGGAAGCCAGTCACGACTTCATCGAAGATAAGCACCGCGCCGTGTTGGTCGCAAAGCTCCCGCACGCCTTCAAGAAAGCCGGGATCGGGCTGCTTGCCACGAGCCGCTTCCATGATGATGCAGGCGACCTGCCCCGGATGCTGGTCGAGCACAGCGCGCAGCGAGTCGAGATTGTTGAATTCGAAGGGCACCGCCGTCCCGGCGAGCCCTCTGGGCACGCCGAGGGTGTTCAGTCCCGGCAGCAGGTGACTGTTGAGAGTGTTGTCGTCCTGCAGGTTCGCGGCCAAGTACCAGTCGTGCCAGCCGTGATAGCCGCAGAACGCGACGGTGTCGCGGCCGGTGTGGCCTCGGGCAATCCGAATGGCAGCCGCGTTGGTCTCGCCGCCACACTTGAAGAAACGGACCATCTCGGCGCATGGGACGAGGTCAATGAGCAGGTCGGCCAACTCTAGCTCGAGCGGACTGTTGACGGTGAGGCAGTTGCCGCCCTGCACCGCCGCAGTCACGGCCGCCGTCACTGCGGGGTAGGCGTGGCCGAGAATGACAGGGCCGCAGCCCATGCCGAAGTCCAGGTACTCATTGCCGTCAACGTCCCATATGCGCACGCCCTCGGCCCGCTCGAGGTACATCGGCGTAATGCCGGGAACGAAACGATCAGCACGGCGGGAGAAGAGCTGCGTGCCCCCGGGCATGATCTCAAGCGCGCGTTCATAGAGCGCGTTTGACTTGGGGACGCCACGGTATGGCATTGGGGGCACCTCCGGAACTGAAGCCGGGCTTCACAGCGATTCCGAGCGCAGGTGGTATTCCTACGTCTGGGCAGCTACCTTTGCGTCGCGTCCCACAGGCCTTTGGCCCCCTCGCCTACCACGGCTGGGCAACCCTCGAACACATTCCCCCGGCACAGGTTGTTCATGGCCTTCCCCCAGCGGTCCGGGTAGAGCCCCAGGGCGACACTGCCCGCCTCGTCAAAGCCGCTGAAGGTGTTGTCCACTACTGTGAACCGCCCCTTGAGCGCCAGCGCTTCCTTGACCCCTGTGGCCCCGCCGCGGGTGATGGTATTGCCACGGAACAGCGACGTGCCGCTGCCGTAGCTGTCCAGGAACACAGGGTGCGTGCAGTCGCTGATGGTGTTGTCGTGCAGGTCCCAGTTCGCGCCGTAGGGCGGGTAGATCTCCAGGACATCCCCGACCTTCATATCCCGTGGCTGTGTGAGCTTGAAGCGGAAGGTCTCTGGGTCGCAGCTCTCGATAGTCGAGGTGCCAGCTGCCTTGTCGCCCTGCAGCCACACCACCTGCCAGCCGCGGTAGCCATGCGAGCCGGCGCGGACCATCGGCACGCCACTGGAGCCCGGTAACATGAAGGTCTGCTTGTCGATAACCTCGGCCACCCGCCCCTGCGCCCGCAAAGTTGCGATACCCGTCCCGCAGTTGCGGATCAGGTTGTCATGCACGTTGACATTGAGCGCCGGCTCGCGCAGCCGGATGCCTGTCACCGTGGGATCGACCGCGCCGCGCACGTAGATCTGGTTGTTGGCAGCGATGGTCTCATTGGCGCTGATCTCCACGCCGCAACGTGGCACTGACGCCCCCGCAAGGCAGCTCAGGTCTACGATGTTGCCCGTGATGATGGTATTGGCGGCCGGGTAGTGACGCGTGTCGCACCAGCCGTTGGCGTAGATGGCTGGCGAGTTGAAGTTGACGAACAGGTTGTTGCGGATGATGACCTGGGTGGAGCCGTGGCAGGTAACCACGGCGCAGCTACCGATCTTCCCGCCGTAGTACCCGCCGCCCTCAAACACGTTGTCAGCGATGATATGTTGCCCTGCTCCCAGATCGGGGTAGGTCTCGTCATGGTTCAGCGGCCCCAGATTGCCCATGGCGACGGTGCCTGAATTGCGCACGTAGTTGCCGATGAAGCGAATGAACCGTCCTGCCCCCTCCCACGAGCACCCGCCCACGTCCACGATGCGGCAATACAGCACGCTGGTGTTCTCCGACCCGCAGAGCACGTCATTGAAGGCGTTGCGGCCGCAGTCAATGGCCGAACAGCGCAGGTAGGTGGTTGAGATGGTATGCTTCCCTGGCGGCTTCACAGCCCGGCTGTTGCCGCCGGACACAAACGCCTCACATGACATTTTGCGGGCGTGGCAGTTCTCCACCAGAACCCGCTCCGTGCTGGAGATGCTCACCGCATTGCAGGGCCTCAGCGACATGCCCCACAGCCCCCAGGCGCCTGCGACGTTCAGATAGCCGGCAATATCGGCATCTGCGAAGCCGGTATTCCCCAGCATGGTGAAGTTGCGCAGGTTCACCTCTTCCCCAACGCTCAGCGTGACACAGGCCCCCTCCCCCTCGCTGATGTCGAACGTGACGTTCTCAGCGCTGGCCCCCTCGAAGGTCAGGGAGGACGCATTCCTGATGCGCAGGCCAGCGGCCAGCCGGTACCAGCCCGGCGGCACGAACACGTTGCGCTTCTCCTTGAGGGCCTTATCAATGGCGTCCTGCAGCGCAGAGTTGTCACAATGCCGCACCACGGCATCGTTTGCGCTGCGGTTGGCCGGGTCGCGCAGGGTCAGGACCTTCCCCTCGATCTTCTCGATCCGCGTGACAAGCTGATCGCGAGCTGAGAAGGTCACGGCATAGCCTTCGGTCCAGTCCAGCTTGTCGGGGGCGAAGCGCACCTCCGTGCCGCCGCTGAGGGCGTGCCACTCGCGGTCGAGCGGGCCGCCCTGGTGCCACGTCCGGCCGATGTCATCGCTCCAGCGGAAGCTCGGGTTGGGACCGGGCGCCACATCGAGGACGTAGATGAGCCAGCTACCCGCGGCCCCGTCGTAGCCGCGCATCTCCACCTCGTCCTTCAGTGCCCGCGAGCCCTGCAGGACCTTTTTCGGCCCGTACAGCATCTTGCGCAGGTAGCGGACGTTGCAGCGCGACACCATCACGCCCTGCCCAACCTGGAAATCCCCCACATCCTGCACCGTGATCTGGTTGGAGCCGGCGACGGTGACAGCCCCGGTCGAGTACTGCGATCCGGAAGCCCCGCAGTCCCTGGCGTTCACCCAGGCTGATTTCTCCTGAGCCGATACGCTCCACGCCAGCACGCCAAGCAGCGTTAAGCTCACCAACGTCAATCGGCAGGCCTTCAGCATGATGCTTCACTCCCGTGAGACGTGCTTGGAAAACGCGTCTGTCGCTTGTGTAGTCTTACTTATCCGCTGCCCACACTTCGGTCTCCACCAGCGTGAGCTTCTGGCCGGGCTGACGGGGGGCAAAGCTCACCCGCACGAAGCGGCTGGCCGCCTTCTGGTCCAGCGGCACAACCAGATCGTACACGTCCAGTCCGTCCTCCTGGCTCTTCGCCTGGCCCAGGGGACGCCACTGCTGCCCGTCCACACTGCCCTCAACCGTGACCGCCGGTAGAGTGTCACGGAACCACAGCTTGAGCTGGAGCGGCTTCCACGACTGGCGCAGGTCGAAAGTGACCGACACGGGGTCGGTCTTGGCCCATGAAACGCACCAACGGCTGGCTGGAAGCTCGTATGGGGCATACCACTCCGCTTTCGTCTTCTTGGCCATGATCGAGTCGCGGCGGTCGGTGAGATGTCCTGTGGCGCAGGGCACGGCGTCGCCCGAGACCTGCTCGTCAGGCATGGCGTCAGGCGGCAGCGAGTACCGGTAGGCCGCCCCGATATCACGGTTCTGGGGGTAACGCGGCGTCTCTTCCTGCCACAGGACGTGGTTGTTGGTCAGGCAGAAGCCCGGCTGCTTCGGATCCTGCCAGATGACGGATTTGGGGAACTGGAAGCGCCAGATGTCCAGGTTGATCGGGGCACCGGTCCACTTGACGAGGTTGGTGAAGAAGCCTCGCCAGGCCGGATCAGTCACCGCGCCAAACGTGAAGGGGTTGCGGGCGAAGAGAATGGCGCGGCCTTTCCCCAGAGCGTGGCAGGTGATGGCCGGATCGCCATTGTGATAGGTTGCCAGTACGGTTACCTTACCCTGTCCCGAAGGCTGCAGTTGGGGCACATCGGAAGCAAAGGGGATAGCGGGGCCCAACTCCTTGACGGTGGGAGTGATAGTACTGACCGTGTGCACGGGCCCGCGGGTCACGCCGAAGAGCTCGGTGCGGGCGCTCACGGTGCTGTTGCCCAGCGTATCGGTCTCGAAGGCGGTCGGATCGGCACAGATGAGGGTGCCGCCGTCCTCCACAAAGCGACGCAGCTTCGCAACCACCTCCGGACGCTGGTAGGTGGCAACCGGAAGGTAGATGACGTCGAAGCGCTCCTTCAGGGAGGGGCCATTGAGCACCTGGGCGCGGTCAATGAAACGGAACCAGGAACGGGCCACTGGACCGAGGAGGGTGTAGCAGGCCTCGGCGCTGGCGGCCAGGCCGCGCCCTCCCTCCTCTGGATCGGCCTGTACGGTGTCATCGTTGAACAGAATGGCCGTGCGGCTATAGGTGGGATACTTGGGCTTCGGCATGCTGCGGGTGAGGTCCAGGATGTTCATGATGGTATGGTAACGTCGCGGCGAGCCGAAGTAGCAGACGCGCGTGTCGCCGACCAGCTTGTCGCCGCCGGCGGTATCAGGCATGTACAGGTGCACGCCGCTGCCCCCGTTGCGGAAGATCTGGCTGAGCTCCTCCACTACCTCTTCAGGCGTGGGATCCATGCTATAGCGCTCTACGTGGGCGCAGGGCCATGCATCTTTGCCGGTCAGGTCACTGAGCAGCTTGCTGATGCAGCCCAGTTGCGCTTGCCAGCGCGTCCGGCGCGGGGTCCACTGCTGGGTGAAGATGTCAAAGATACCGGCCTGACTGCTCCATTCGTAGGGTGCCAGCTTTCCTCCCATGGCGTCGGTCCCCAGCGTGACCAGCTTCGGGTCGTGGCGCTTCACCACTTCGCGCAGCCGCAAATGCCGCTCGCGCAGCTTCGCGAGGCACCAGCGCCGGTACGCAATCCAGCGATACGGGTTTGAGTCGCGCACTCCTACCGGAATGCCCCACTGTCCCCCACCATAGTCCCGTTTGACTTCCTCGTTCGCCTGCTGCAGGTACGGGAAGTCCGCCGGCGGGTTCTCCATCAGTTTGGCGCCCTCCCGCAGGACAATCTCGTCAATCCCATCGCCTGCGGAGATGCCCCAG
>JBDKRC010000024.1:0-6239 GCA_039683575.1 Armatimonadia bacterium
CAGGATAATCGGAACGGCTCGTGGACCAGACATAGATCACTCCGCAAGCAAGATGATCTGCCTATTCCACAAGCCAGCCGAAATCCTTTTATTTAATTGATTAGATATTTATTGGACAAGACACTAGAGCACCTCCCTCAGCCTAGTTCCTCCCTCTAGCTGTGACTCCATTCCACCGCGAAGCTGCTGCCTCAGCGGCTTCGGGCGAGGCCATGAAGAAGACAGCTTCTTCTTGCTGAACATCCTGTTCATGGGCTCGTCTCTCTATGGTAACGACCATTCAGGAACTCCTATGGCCACCAAACCACTGCGTCTGCTCAGTTACGCGATTGCCCTGCTGCTGATCGCCGCTATCCTGCTGCCTGCCGCCGCGCTGGCCCAGCGTGAGAACATGCCCGGCATGGCGGCACCAGCCGCGCCCGCTCCTGATGCACAGCCTGCTCTTCCGGCCGCCGGCGAGCACGCCGGCATGCAGATGCCCGGCACGCCCAGCCGGGTCTTGCCCGGCTCCGTGATCATCGCCGCCGTCATCTTCGTCGTCCTGATTATCCTCTTCGGCATGGCCGAACTGCGTCACTGGACCCGCCCCAGCGGTGCCGTGCTGGGCGGACTGGCGCTGCTCGTTCTGGTCTACGGCATCACGGACTACGTGGTCCATGTAAAGAAGCGCCCCGGCCAGTCCACCGTCTGGGAGGCCACGACGATGGACATGAGCGCCATGAAGCCCGTCCCCGGCGCGGTCCCAGTGGCCACCGAGAAGGCCCAGTGCGGCCCCTTCACCGCCAAAGTCACCTACACCGGCACCGTCGTCGCCTTCAATGACGAGGAGGTCTATCCCCGCGTCACCGGTCGCGTTGTCTCAGTGCCTGTCTATGCCGGCGATGAGGTCCGCCCCGGGCAGTTGATCGTGCGTCTGGACGATGCCGAACTCTCTGGGCGCGAGCGCGAAGCGGCGGCGGCGACGCGGGTGGCGGGCGAAAATGCTCGCGCGGCGGGAGAGGAGATCAACGCCGCCGAGGCGATGCGCCGGCAGAAGGCAGCGGCAGCGCAGGCGATGGCTGTGGGGATTGACGAGGCGGGCAGAATGGCCCAGGCCGCCCGCGCCAAGCGTACCGAGGCCGAGAAAGCGGTGACCGAGGCGCGCCACAACGCCACGGCGGCCGGCAAAGAGCAGTCAATGGCCGCGGCGCGCATCGCCATGGCGCAATCCGAAGCAGATGCCGCCCGGTCGAGCTTGGACAACGCCGGAGCGGACCTCGATGCCGCCAGCGCCGATTTGACGTATTGGGAAGCCGAGATCAAGCGCATGAAGATCCTGCGCGATAACGGCGCGGCCTCCACAGATGAGTACCAGACGGAAGAGGCAAAATACCGGGCGTCCGCGGCGATGGTCAAGCAGAAGCAGGCGATGGTGGCTGAGCGGAAAGCAATGCTCAACTCCTCGCTGGCCAAGATTCGTGAGGCGCAGTCAGACGCCGACCGGGCAACGGCGCAGGTCGCGGCGGCCGAAGCAGTCGCCGACCGCATGTCGGCCGGGGTCGCGACCGCGAATGCCGAACTTGACGCTGCGCTGACCCGTATCGAGCAGGCACGGGCGAATGCGCGGGCTGCCGGGGAGGAAGTGAAGAGTGGCGCGGCAGAAGTGCGGGTGCGCACGGCACAGCGGCGGGCCATGAATGCCATGGCCGCCCAGAGCGCCGCCGCTCTGTCCGTGGCTCGCACCGTCCGCGGCTACACCGAAATTCGCGCCGTCAGCCCTGCCCGCGTGCTCCAGCGCGTGGTTAGCCCCGGCACCGTCGTTAGCCCCGGCACCGTTCTCCTGCGCCTCGCCCAGGTGAACCGCGTCCGCCTGCAGGCCAATGTCAGCGCCGCAGACCTCGACCAGATCAGAATTGGCAGCCGCGTATGGGCCAGCAACGTCAATCAGCCGGGCAAGCAGGTCGTGGCCTCCGTCACCTCGATCTCACCATCTTCCGACCCCGCCAGCCGGACCTCGATTGTCGAAGCCATTATCGCCAACCCGAACCGCCAGTTCCTGCCCGGACAGGCGGTGCAGATGCAGTTCGAGACCGTGGATGTACCCAGCGCCGTCACAGTGCCCAACTCAGCGGTAGTAACGCGCCAGGTCTCCACAGCCGAAACCGGCAGCCAGCCAGCCACCGCCGTCTGGACCGTCTCCGTGCAGGACACTGCCACTGGCATCATCTACACGTGCGTCATGCACCCCGAGATCCGGGAAAAACGGCCCGGTACCTGCCCCAAGTGTAGCATGGAACTCACCCCCGAACAGACGGGCGGCAAGCGCGTCGCGCACCAGGTTGATGTGACTATCGGTGCCACTGACGGCCAGCGGACCCAGATCGTCTCAGGCATCGCCGCCGGCCAGGAAGTCATTACACGGGGTATTGAGAACCTCCGTGAGGGACAGGCCATCCAGAACGTTCCGTGGGGCGAGAACGGGCCTCTGCAGCTTCCAGCCCCGGCCGCCGCTCCCGCGCCTGCATCAGGTGGCGGCGGTGGCATGAGTGGCATGAGCCATCAAGGGCACGGGATGTAGCCCCATGGCCAAAGATACCATCCACCAGCCACGCTATGAGCGACGTCACGGCGGGCTGATGGCGGCCATTCCCCGCGCCGCCATTGAGCATCCCTACGTCATCCTGGCCTGGTACGCTGGCGTCCTGGTGCTCTCCATCATCGCCATCGGCTCCTACATCCCCCGCCGTTTCATGCCCTACGTCCCCAGCCCCATGCTCGGCATCGTCACCATGATGCCCGGCCTGTCGGCCAAAGAGATGGAGCTGTACGTCAGCAAACCAATCGAGGAGCAACTGCTTAACATCCGCGGCCTGCGCTACATCCGCTCCACCTCGCAGGACGGCTTTTCGATGGTCTCGCTCGAGTTCGCCTACGGCAGCGACATGCAGAAGGCCCTTTTCGACGTCCAGTCGCTGATGAACGTCATTCAGGGCAACCTCCCAGCTACCGGGGCTAATATCAAGCCCTCCTGGGTACTGCCCATTGACCCGCTCAACATCCCGGTTGTCACCGTCGCCGTCACCGCCCCGACCTGGAACCAGGCTGAGTTGCGGCAGTTTGCCGACAACGAGATCACCAACCGGCTGAAGACAGTTGATGATGTGTACTCTGTGATGGCCTTCGGCGGCTACCGTCGCCAGCTTCAGGCCATAGTCGACCGCAACAAGCTCGCCCAGTATGGTCTTTCGATCCTCGACGTCCGCGACGCCATCGACCGCAGCAACGTCAGCCGCCCCGGCGGTACAGTCACGTCGGGACCCAATGAATCGATCGTCCGTTTTGACACCCGCGCGCTGCAAGCCTCAGACGTCGCCAACTACCCCCTCGCCGCCATCTCCCCCACCGGTCTGCCTATTCGCGGGACCGGCAGCAGCTCCGCCGCTGCGGGCGGCGGCATGGGCGGCATGGGCGGCGGCGGAGATGCGTCTGGGGCAGGCTCTGCTGTCCGGTCCGCAGCCGCCCCGACGGCAGTTCCCGGTCAGGCGGCGAGTCCCCGCGTCATCTACATCAAGGACGTCGCCCAGGTCCTCGACACCCACTGGGAGCGGCGCAGCGCCTACCACTACCTCCGCCACGAGCCCGGCACCCAGGGTGAGGTTCTCCAGGCCCTCGAAGTCGCCGTCGTCCAGAACCCCGACGCCAGCTCCTGGAAGGTCATCAAGGGCGTCAAGAAGGCACTCGGGGAGATCCAGAAAGAGAACCCCGGCGTCTACTTCGACATTTCCTACGATAACTCGCAGTTCGTGGACATCCTGTTCCGCAACATGTACGAGGAACTCGGCTCCGCGATTCTCCTGTGCGGGATCGCCGTCTTCCTCTTCCTCGGCGAATGGCGCGCTACGCTCATCACCATGATGAGCATCCCCGCCTCGCTCTCCATGGCGGTGCTCGCCCTCATGCCCCTCGGCATGACCCTCAACAGCGGCACGCTCATCGGCCTGCTGCTCTCCATCGGTCGCCTCGTGGATGACAACATCATCGACATCCACGCCGTTGAGCGCCACCTGCGCATGGGCAAGGACGCCAAAAGCGCCACCATTGACGGCATCGCCGAAGTCCGCACCGCCGTCCTCGCTTCGACTTTCATGATCATCCTCGCCCTGATGCCGCTGCTCTTCTCCGGCGGTATTGTCGAGTTGATGTTCCGCGAGCTCGTCTGGCCGCTCATTCTCGCCCTGATCTTCTCGATGGTGGAATCCTTCACCCTAACCACCATCATGTGCTCCTGGCTCCTGCGCCCGGAACACGAGCGCCACGGCGAGTACAAGCTCTGGTTCTGGCGCAAGATACTGCTGCCCTTCCAGGACTTCCTCGACCGCATCGAAAAGGGCTACGCCCGCATCATCGCCTGGATGCTCCAGCACCGCTTTACCAACCTTGCCCGCATCCTGGCGACCATCATCATCGGCTTCGGCTTCTACCACTTCATCGGCAGCGAGATGATGCCGCTTGCCGATGTGGGACAGGCCTACGGGGTCCTCGAAATGGAACCCGGCACCTCCCTGCAGGAGACCGAACGCGCCACCCACGCGGTCGAAAAGCTCATGCTCGAGAAGTACCCGGAGATCACCAAGTCCTCGACCGAAATCGGCACAGAGACCATGATGGAATCCTCGGGCACCTACTTCACCGGCTATGGCGTCCCGCTCGTGAATGCCGCCACCTTCATGCTCACCCTCACCGACAAGGAGGAGCGCAAACGCGACATCTGGCAGGTGATGGATGGGCTTGTGGCCGAGGCCAAGTCCACCATTCCGGGCATTCGCCGCCTCCAGATCAAGGAAATGGGCTCCGACGTGATGGCTTCTGCCCAGGCCCCCATATCCCTGGTCGTCTACGGCCCCGACCTGCAGGTGGTCAACCAACTCGCCCACGATACCGCCCGCATCGCCGAGCGCGTCGGCGTCGCCCAGGTCGCCACCGACTGGGCGGTTGGCCTCCCCGAGCTCCAGGTCAAGGTAGACCCCGGCCGAGCCCAGCAGATCGGCCTCTCCGTGGACAACATCTCCCAGCAGGCCTATTACGCCCTCCGTGGCGGCCTGACCAGCGAGTTCTTCCGCCTGCCCAACCTTCGCCAGAACACCATCCTGGTACGCTACCAGCAGAACCAGCGGTCCAGTGAGCGCGATGTCGAGCACCTCTTCATCACTACTGCCGACGGCAAGCAGGTGCCGCTGAACAGCGTCGCCACCGTCGAGCGCGTCTCCAGCCCCACCATGATCACCCACGACGCCCTCCGCCGCTGCCAGACTGTCCTGGGCTACTACCGCAAGGGCGGCAAACCCTCTATGGACCTGACCATGGAAGCCCAGATGGCCGCCATGAGCGAACTCAACTGGCCGCCCGGCTACGGCATCGAGATGCGCGGCGACATGACCCAGATGATGGATAGCTTCCGCCGCCTTCTCAACGGCCTCGCCATCTCTATCATTTTCATCCTGCTGATCCTGGTCGCCCAGTTCCGCGGGTTCGCCCAGCCACTGCAGATGATCTTCTCTCTGCCGCTGGAGATGTCCGGCGTCTTCGTGGCCCTCTATCTCGCCCACCAGACCTTCTCCTCGGTCTCGATCATGAGCATCATCGTCCTCACCGGCATGGACATCACCACGGCTATCTTGCTCGTGGACATGATCATGCGCTACCGCGACCGCGGCATCTCTCGCGATCAGGCGGTTATTGAGGCCTGCCCGCAACGTCTCCGGCCCATTCTGATGACCTCCCTGATCACGATCATCGTCATGGTCCCGGTCGCTTTCTTCCCAAAGACGGGCCTGGACGCCTACTCCCCGCTGGCCACGGTCATCATCGGTGGCCTCATCGTAGGCACAATCCTGAGCCTCTTTGACATCCCGATCATGCACACTTACGTGGATGACGTCATAGTCTGGATGAACCGCCGCATTCTCAAGCGCGAATGGCACTGGCCGATCACCGAGCCCCCGGACGAGGATAACGCCACCCTCCCGCCGGGCTAACACCCGACGTTGCCTTAATGGAGGGGCCGAATGCGGACAGCCGCACCGTCGGCATCCGGCCCACCGTCATCACCGACCAGCATCGTCTTCACAACTCCCGCCGCCTGTAGGATAACATAGAACGGTCTGCTCCCTAGTCAAGGCGAATAAGGTGTTAGCGATTCGTCCTTGAAAGGAGCAGACCGAAAATGAAACATGTTGGATTGGATGTACATCAGGCTCAGA
>JBDKRC010000025.1:0-14731 GCA_039683575.1 Armatimonadia bacterium
TTTGAGTGTCGCAGCCGCCGCCCCAGAAGGTCAGGTCGCTCCCAAATTCGCGCTTGAGTCTGGCACTGTCCATGTTCGTGGCGCGGACCTGGACCGGGTTGATGGCTTCTATGCCCATCTCTATGAGGTCGGGTATGGCCTCATGGATCGAGCCGCAGGAGTGCAGCAGCAGGGGCTTGCCGGAGAGGTCCTTGATTTGCTTCCACAGCCGCGCGTGGTAGGGCTTGACCATCTCGCGGTAGGTCGCCAGCGATAGCTGCAGGCCGTTCTGGGTGCCGAGGTCGTCGTTGACCTGGATGATGGTGCAGTACTCGCCCACGGCCTCGACGTACTTGCGCACGCGCTCTTCGTAGGCATCCACGAGGCGGCCCATGAGCGCGTGGGCGAGGGGCTTGTCCGCGAGCAGGTCCACCATGAAGTTCTCAAAGCCGCGCAGGATCTGCCCGGCCGCAAAGACGTGGACCCACAGGTTGCCGACAATCGCCCGGTCGGTTGTCTCGTGTAGCTTCTTCGCCTTGGCGCGCAGGTCCTCGTAGTCCTCGTCACAAAACGAGGGCCAATCGAAGCTTTGCAGGTGCGCAAAGCCTGTCTCGACGTCGGAGGGGGAGGAGGCCTTCTCAAGGGCGTGGTAAACGGTGTCGAAGTAGAATGATCCGGGGGGACAGGCGGCCACTACGGTGCCGTCATCTGCCTGAAGCTCCACGCCGCCGCGAGGGGTGCGATGGAGGTTGGCGCCGGCAGGGACCTCGCAGGGCGAGCCGTCCTGCAGTTCCCATGGCTGCCACTCTCGGGGTTCGATGAGGAGTGGGAGCACGTCGGCGCCGACGGTGCCCAGGACCGCGGGTTCGACCTTGGCGATCATCTGCGAGAGGTCGTAGATCTGCGTGCGGCCCGCTGGCAGGCTGAGGTGTGCCTTGAGGTTGTTGTAGGCGATGCCGTGGATGCCGGAGGACTCGGAGGCGCCGAGATCGACTGGGATGCGGTCGGGCTCACGATGGGCGAGGGCGGCTTCTACGCGCTGTCGTGGGTTCATCATGATGAGGTACGATATAGCGCGAAGCCCGGAGCCGTCAAGGGTGGCGGCAGATGAAAAACGGCCCGGCATCGAATGATGCCGGGCTTTGACTGTTGACACTGCTGTGGCTGGGTCCGGCATGCGGAGCATGCCTGCCACGCGAGGGCTACCCAAGACCGTCGGCGCGGTAGTAGACGCCCTGGTTGGTGGTAAAGGGCAGGCCGATGCCGCTGGAGTCGGTGAAGACCTTCATCCACTTGGCGTGGCCATCGCAGAAGTTGATGTTGGCGCCGCCGTTGTGGCGATCAACGATATAGCGGTCGGTGCGGTAGCTGGAGAGGAAGGAATAGGCGGATCCGCCCTCCGTGTCCGCGATGCAGAGGGTCTGGGCCGGGTACTGGACCGTGCCCAGGGAGACGTCAGCCAGATTGTTCGCATTGTAGCCGTACTTGAGGCCGGTAGTGACCTCGCCCGCCCAGGCGTAGGTGGCGCTGGGGCAGTTGAAGATCTGGATGTTTTTGGTGTAGGGGTAGAGCCGCAGGAACCAGGGATTGGTGCCGGTGACAGTGCCCGCCGGCCAGGTGACCCTTTCGAAGTTGTACCAGCCACCGAGGACCATCCGTTCGTCATAGTCCTGAGCATACGCCAGGAAGGCTATGCCCAACTGCTTGCAGTTGCTCAGACAGCTTGCCTGCCGGGCCTTCTCGCGTGCCTTGGCGAACACGGGGAACAGAATGGCTGC
The DNA here is from genome assembly GCA_039683575.1 of Armatimonadia bacterium. Lineage (GTDB taxonomy): Bacteria > Armatimonadota > Zipacnadia > Zipacnadales > UBA11051 > JAJFUB01. The sequence continues at coordinate 1,758 of JBDKRC010000025.1, forward strand.
CAAGATGGCGATGATGGCGATGACCACCAACAACTCAATAAGGGTGAAACCACGTCGCATGACAGAAGCCTCCTGCAGAGAATGGTGTATTGGATACGGGAACAGCCCGAGAAAGTCCAATAGTCAGCCATATTCTTCACATGTTGTGCACTACCTCCCCTCCTTGCAGGAACTCGACCGCTTTTCCATGCCGGCGTGTCAGGCCTGAGACACGAAGAAGCCCGGCATCGGATGAGGCCGGGCTGTAGTTCTTCAACTGGCAGCGGGCGACGTATTGTGACCACCGAAGGGGCCGGACTGACGTGCCTACAGAGCGAACGGATCCCAGTTTTCCGGATGTCCCATCAGCGTACTGCCGTTGACCCACTTGGCGTGGCCGTCGCAGTAGCCAAGATTCAGGCCCTGGTTGTGTCGATCCTTCCAGTCGGCGATCCTGGTGGCATCGCCTCTGAAGTCGTAGCTGGCCTCGCTGCGACCGGCTGCGGTGCTTGGCACATAGCAGTGGATATAGGGGGTGATGACGTGCGCGTAGTCAAAGTAGTAGGTCCGGGCATCGCCGACCAGGATGGTCCTGGCAACTTGCTTGACCTCGGCCAGGGCACGGCGAGCAGTGTAGGGAGCGGCACTGGGCAGGAGGCAGACGGCGGAATTGACGCCGTACTCCGGGGCGGTTTTGGGGTTGGCTTCAACACTGGCAGACGGGCAATCGAATATCTGCCCGTTCTTCATGTACGGCTCGGCCTGCGCATACCAGAAGCGGGCGGAAGTCGGCGTAGAGGCATAGTCGTAGGCAGCAGGGAAGACCTCGTCGTAGTCCTGAATGTACATCATTATCGAAGTGGAGAGCTGCCTCACGTTGCTCAGACAACTCGTCTGGCGCGCCTTCTCGCGCGCTTTTGCGAAGACAGGGAACAGAATAGCTGCCAAGATGGCGATGATGGCAATTACCACCAGCAGCTCAATAAGGGTGAAACCACGTCGCATAACAAAACGCCTCCTGGAGTGTTAGATAGTTGGACACAAATGGTACTCATGTGCCAACATCTCGTCCATCTTCGCCGCAGATTCGCCTTCACCTCCCCCTCTCGGTAGTAACTCCACACTGCTCTCGTGCCAGCATCTCAGGCTGAGACACGAAAAAGCCCGGCATCGGATGACGCCGGGCTATCATTGCGTTATCTCGCGGCAGGGCGCCGCTCGTTCGGCAGTAGCCGCCTAGCTGGAGCCGTCGGCGCGGTACAGCACGCCCTGCGCGGCGGTCGGGTGGACCCAGAGACCGCCGGAGTCCTTGGCCATCTTGACCCACTTGCAGTGGCCGTCGAGGAAGCCCATGTTGGCGCCATCATTGTGGCGGCCAGCGAGATAGCGAGGGTTCGACGGGCCGCCGTAGTAGTATTGCTGGAAGGTGTAGCCGCCGGTGCCCTCGGTGTCACCGATCATGGCGGTCTGGGAGGGATACTGAACGGTGCCCAGCGCCACGCCGCCGATCACGGTGCTATAGCCGGTGGTGAGCTGGCCGGTCGCGTTGCCCGCCCAGACGTAGCTGGAGCTTGGGCAGCTATAGACCTGGATGTTCTTGGTATAGGGGTAGATGCGCACAGGCCAGAAGTTGCCGCCGGTAGAGCCGTTGGGCCAGACGACCTGCTCGTAGGCGCCGACCGGAGACATGACTTCATCGTAGTCCTGACAGTACTGCATCAGACCGAGGGCCAACTGCTTGCAGTTGCTCAGACAGCTTGCCTGCCGCGCCTTTTCGCGCGCCTTGGCGAACACCGGGAACAGGATTGCGGCGAGAATGGCGATGATCGCGATGACGACCAATAGCTCGATAAGCGTAAACCCACGTCGCATGACACAAGCCTCCCGAAATTGTGAATAGTTGGACGCTGAATATTCGGAGAAGTCCAACAAGTCGCCCCATATTCCCCATATCCTGCCCGAGACCTGCATCTCATAGTGCCGATTTGCAGCAGGAGCCCGGTGATCTTCGGCGAACCACTCTGCAACTCTCGGAACAGGAGCTTTCCATGCGTCATTCCCACCTCTGGCTGGTTGCGCTGGCGTTGCTGGCGGCTGCCGTGGCTATGGCAGCGCCGTCCACTACGGCGGTTGCCGTGAGCGGTGAGGTCAAGCTGGACGGTTTGCTCGACGAGCCCGCGTGGGCCGCGGCGACGTGGCAGACGAACTTCCTGTCGGCCAGTCCGGCGGCGTCAGGCGCGCCGAAGCCGGTGGACGTGCAGACGCGGTTCAAGGTGCTGTATGACCAGAATGCCGTGTATGTGGGCGTGGAGTGCGACGAACCGGCGCTGGACAAGCTCCAGGCGCGGTACAACGAGCACGACGGGGATGTGTACCAGGACGACTGCGTCGAGGTGTTCTTCGATCCAGCGGGCGAGGGGCGGTACTACCACCACTTCGTGGTCAACACCAACGGGGCGTGGTATGACGATTACGGGGCGGACTATGGGCTGGTGCATGCCAAGCTGTGGGAGATCCCCCTGCAGGTCGGGACGACCGTGGACAAAGAGAAGCGGGTCTGGCGGGTGGAGGTGCGGATACCGCTGGCGGGGCTGACACTGAAAGAGGATGCGGGGGCGGACTGGCTGTGGAACATCACCCGGGAGCGCTACACGACGGGGAAGCTGGAATTGATGACGTGGGCGCCGCTGAAGGGGAATTTCCACGCGCCGAAGCTGTTTGGGAAGCTGATAGGGGTCAAGGTGGACTACAAGCGGTTCAACTTTGGGCTGACCGAGCCGCAGGTGACCATCACCGGGGATGGGAGCGGGAATCACCTCCTGCGGCTGCAGACGACGGTGAGTAACGACTCGCCCACAGCGCGGCGGGTGGTGCTGAGCGCCGGGCCGTTCCTACAGGGGAACCCGGTGGTGTCCGAGCCGGTGGCGCTGGCTCCGGGGGCGCAGCAGCAGGTGACGCTGCCGCCGCTGAAGGTAAAGGGGAACGCCAGCGCGGCGCTGGTGCAGTTTACGGTGGCCGACGCTGCGAGTGGCGAACCGTACAAGATCGCGGTCAAGCATCTGGACAGCGAGTACCGACCGATCGCGGTGAAGGTGCTCAAGCCGAACTATCGCCAGAATATCTATGCGACCGAGGCCGTGCCGGAGTTGGTGTTCGAGATCGCGCTGGCGCCGGATGTGGCGCAGAAGACCGCACAGGTGGTCTACAGCCTGCATGACGCGCAGGGCAAGCCGGTGCGGGAGGGCAAGGTGGCGGCGGGGAAGTTGGGGGAAGCGCAGAAGCTTGAGGTTGGCAAGTTGCCGGTGGGCGCCTATGAGTTGCGGCTGCGGGCCCTGGACAAGGGCCAGGGGACGATCATTGACCATGCTACTACTATCCGCAAGCTGGGCCCGGCGACGGGGACTGAGGTGCGGGTGGATGGGAAGCGCAATGTGGTCGTGAATGGCAAGCCGACGGTGTTCTGCGGCTGGTATGGCGGCATCCCGGTGGAGGACCCGCGGCCGGAGGTCGTGGCGCTGCAGAATATCCAGACGCCAGTCGTGCTGATAGGGATGGACCCCAAGCCCGTGCGGGAGGCGTTCGAGAAGCATGGGGTGTATTCGATCGTCAGCATCGCTCCGGGTAATCTGTACCATACCTTCAGTTGGTGGAAGGACCGGAATATCAAGCTGCATCAGGAGATCTCGACCCAGGATGAGCCGAGCGCGGAGTTTGTGGGGTATCTGAAGCAGCTTGTGGACTGCGTGAAGGGCGAGCCGGGGCTTTTGGGGTACTACCTGGCGGACGAGCCGGAGATCAACGACTCGCGGTCGGCGTACCTCGAGAGCGTGTACCGGATCATGCAGGAGCTGGACCCGTATCATCCGGTGATGATCACGAATGATACGCTGGATGGGATTGTCACGCATGGCTACAAGGCTTGTGACATCCTGAGCCCGGACCCGTACTCGTCGGCGTATGACTACGTGCCGAACTTCATGAAGCGGTGCCTGGAGGTCGCTACGCCGGGGCAGGCGCTGATGGTGACGCCGTGGGCCTCGTGCGGGCAGACGCATTTCACCACGGAGTGGGGGACAGCTCCGCCGTACCCGTACAAGGTCATGCGCAACCAGTACCTGGTGTCGCTGGCGTTCGGCGCGCGAGGATTCACCGGGTATACCACCGCGTTCTTCATGCCCGAGCCGATCCTGCGGTATGGGCTACCGCCGATCTGGCGGGAGGTGCGGTTCCTGGAAGCGGCGCTGGCCAACACGATGGAGAAGCCGAAGGTTGAGGCCGACTCCGAGATGGCGAGTTGGCTGGGGCAGGCTAACGGGCACACGTACATGATCGTGGTCAACCACAAGGCGGGGGACCGGACGGCGAAGATCAGCCATCCGCTGCTGGCGAAGGCGGGGAGCCTGTATGTGGTCGGCGAGGCGCGGCAGGTGAAGGTGAGTGGCGGGGGCTTCAGCGACAAGTTTGAGGATGGAGACGCGCGGATCTATACGACCGATCCGGCGGGGCAGAAGCTGCAGACGCTGGCGGAGGTGGAGAAGGAGATCGCCGCGCAGGAAGCGGCTTGCCTCAAGCCGGGGAACCTGCTGCACGTTTCGCGCGGGGTCCGTGCCCGCTCGGCGGAGGGGTTCTTTGCGCCGTGGTTCACGCAGTACTACTACTACGCGATCAACGGCGTTACCGATGACATGGGCTGGTACCTGTCCCACACGGACAAGCCCTCGTGGCTGGAGCTGACGCTGCCGAAGGAAGAGAAGATCGGCCGGCTGGTGCTGTATAGCCCGAACCTGAAGGACTATGACCTGCAACTGCAGGCGGCGGACGGGACCATCTACACGGCGGAGATACGCGGGAACTTCGAGAAGGTAGCCACGCACAGCTTCGCCGCGCCGGTGCCGGCGCTGAAGGTACGGGTGACGGCGATTGCGACGCGGGAGGGGACGGAGCCGAAGCGGGCGCAACTGTCGGAGATTGAGGCCTATGCCGAACCGGCGGGTAATGTGGTGCCGCTCAAGCAGCAGGCGGTGGGCCCAGCGGCCACCTTCACCGCACCAGCGGCTGAGACCGGTGGCGAGCAGGTGCTTTGGCGGGAGGATTTCACCAACTTCCGCACCGACACGAAGTACAACTGGGATGGCAAGGACGACAAATGGGTCTTCAGCCCCGAAAAGCTCTTTGCCCAGGCGCAGCCTGGCGGCGGGCTGGTCATGGCGAGCAACAGCGCGGAGGGCTGGGCGGGGATGACGCATATCTTCCCTACGGATAAGGACCACCGCTATTTCCAGGTGAAGATCGGCAAGATCGAGGGGGAGGGCTACAAGTGGGCTTCGATCAGCTATGGGTCATCGTCGGGCAAGCCGGGGTATCGTGGCGGGGTTCAGTCGCTCAAGCCGGGCATCTATACGGTTGATACGCACTATGTCCACGAGAGCTTCCGTGACGGCAGCGCGAAGACTTGCTTCATCAACGTGTCCAGCGCGGGGTCGGGGAAGAATGCCGACGGGACCATCCGAATGGGGCCGAAGTTCACGTACGACTGGCTGCAGCAGGTGCGGCGGCCGGTGGATGGGCTGATCGTTACCATGGTGGATGGCTCGCCGCTGCCCGAGACGCTCAAGGCGGGGGATGAGTTGCTGTACCGGGTATACCTGGAGAAGCCAGCGGTGGATGTGACCGTGGAGGCGCTGGTGGGATCGAACTACAACCCGGTGCTGGTCAATGGGGAGCCGTATATCCAATTGCTCAAGGCGGGGGCGAAGGACGGGCGCGAATGGGCGGCTACGGTGAAGCTGGGGGCGAAGACGACGAAGTTCGACGCGCGGAAGGGGTATCCGCTGATGCTGCGGGCGGTGGTGAATGGCGGGGCTATCAAGGACACGATGCAGACGGTGGCAGTGGGGTTTGAGGGGTAGGAATGTGGCCGACGCGTGGACGAGCGCGTAGGCGGGTTCGTCTCGAACCCGCGGCGTTGCGAAGCGTGGCCGGGGGTGTGGGTTCGGGACGAACCCACCTACGCGGGATTGAATGCGAGATGAGGCACTTCATGGCACAGGACGCTTCAGGAACGCCCACGGCTTCTAGTGCTACGCTGGTGCGGCACATGGGGCTTTGGGCGCTGGTGATCTATGGCGTGGGGGACATGCTCGGCTCAGGGATATACGCGCTCATCGGCAAGGCGGCCGGGATGCTCGGGAACGCCATCTGGCTGGGCTTTGCGGTGAGCATGGTGGCGGCGCTCTTGACGGCGCTGTCGTATGCCTCGCTCGGCTCGCGCTACCCGCGGGCGGCGGGAGCGGCGTATGTGACCCACCGCGCGTTTGGACGGCCGTTTCTGTCCTACCTGGTGGGGCTGGCGGTCATGGCGTCGGGGCTGACTTCGATGGGGACGCAGTCGCGGGCGTTCTCGGAGTACTTCTCGGCGCTGGTACCGGGGGTGCCTCCGTTGCTGATCATCATCGGCTTCATTCTGGTGCTGACAGCGGTCAACTTCTGGGGGATCAAAGAGTCCACGTGGCTCAACATCGTGTGCACCACGGTCGAGGTGTCGGGGCTGCTGATCATCATCGCGGTCGCGTGGCGCTACTGGGGAGGCATGAACTACCTCGAGGTGCCGCCGGTGGGCGCGCTGCCGGGAGTGCTGGGGCCGGCCTTGATCATGCAAGGGGCGGTGCTGACCTTCTACTCCTTTGTGGGCTTTGAGGACATGATCAACGTGGTGGAGGAAGTCAAAGACCCGCAGCGGACCTTCCCACGGGCGATTGTGCTGGCCATGATCGTGGTGACGCTGATCTACTTTGCCGTGAGCATCAGTGCGGTGTCGGTGGTGCCTTACGCGCAACTAGCGCAGTCGAAGCAGCCGCTGGTGGATGTGGTGCGAACGGCAGCCCCGGGCTTCCCGCCCTTCATCTTCTCCGCGATTGCTCTGTTTGCGATCACAAATACTGCGCTACTCAACTACATCATGGGCTCGCGGCTGGCGTATGGTATGGCCTGCCAGGGCCTGCTTCCAGGCTTCTTGGGGTGTATCCATCCGCGGCGGCGCACTCCCCATCTTGCCATCTTGTGCCTGATGGGGCTGGTGCTGGTGCTCGCGGTTGGTTTTGATATCAAGCCGCTGGCGAAGGGTACGAGCGTGCTCTTGATGGCGGTCTTCGTGGTCATCAATGCGGCGCTGCTGGTGCTGCAGCGCCGCCGGGACGAGGCGAAGGGGTTCTTCGAGGTGCCGTGGATCGTCCCGGCTGGCGGGCTGCTGGTCTCGCTTTCGCTGCTGCTCCACGCTAAGGCGCCGGAGTTGCTGCTGGCGGGGTGCATTCTGGTGGTGATCACGGGGCTGTACTTCGTGGTGCGACCTCGGAATGTAACCGAGGAGACCTTCGTTGAGGCGGAGCACGACAATCTGGAGTGATGGCCGGCAAACTGAACTCTGCAGGCCCCAAAGCAATCCTTGTAGTATCAGATCTGCAGAGGTGGTCACCATGGAATGCCGACTCACGCTCAACGAGGACGAATGGAAACTACTGCTGACCCTGCTGCACCACGAAAGGCAGGAGATGTCCACGCTGATCCGCCGCATGGAGACAGCCGCACCGCGCAGGGAATTGCATGCCAAGCGCGACATGGTAGATCGGGTTATCGAGCAGGTGGAGATGCAACTGGTGCCGGCCTGATAATAGACTTAGGAGGAATTCTCCTTTAATATCTAAACTGCGAAACCTACATGGAAGTCATCTGTCCTAAATAACGGCAGTTGATGCGAAAGAGGACTGACTTCCATGGATAGTTCGGAGATACGCAGTGACCGCGCTGGCAGTGTTAGTGCCATCCCCGGCGGACTCTGCGCTTTTGTACCGGATCGCTTCCCCCCGGCCCTGAGGATAGAGGGTGAACTGCTGCTGGCTTTGTCCCGCGCCGAAGCGGCCTTGGGCGCGCTCGATGGTGCCGTCGGGCTGCTGCCAGCGATGGAGAGGCTGGTCGTGCCGATGCAAATCGCTGAAGCGGCGGCGAGTTGTCGCATCGAGGGCGCAAGCCTGGACTGGGAAGAGGCGCTGGAGGCCGATTTGCTCCCCAGTGTTCCCACGGACACCGAACTGCATGACATCAAGCACTATCTGCAGGCGCAAAGGGTGGCCTGGAGCAAGCGAGGCACGATGCCCCTCGACCTTGAGGCGGTACGTACGTTGCATGGCGAGATCATGACGGGACCACGCGGGAACCTGGCCTCCCCGGGCGAGTTCCGGCAGATCCAGATCTTCGTGGGCGTGCGGCAGAAACGGCTGGCTACCGCCTCGTACGTGCCGCCGCCGCAGGCGCTGGTACCGGGGCTGATGCAGGCGTGGGAGCGATATGCGCAGGAAGACGGGTCACTGCCACCGCTTCTGCAGACGGCGTTGCTGCACGGCCAGTTTGAGCTGATCCACCCCTTCCGTGATGGTAACGGCAAGACCGGGCGGTTGCTTATGGGGCTGTTTTTGCAGTCGCGCGGCCGCCTGCAGCATCCGGTACTATTCCTGAGCCAGTGGTTCGAGAAGCACCGCCGGGACTACTATGAACTGCTGCGGGGCATCAGCCACGACGGCGAGTGGGAGGAGTGGGCGCTGTACTTCCTCGACGGTGTGACTGAGCAATCGGCCAAGGCCGTGGCGACTCTGCGAGAGCTGGCGAGACTGCGGGAGGACCTGCGGTGCCGGCTGAAGACTGCGAAGGCCACCGGTACGGCACCAAACCTGATCGACACGTTGTTTGAGAATCCATACACAAGCACGGCGCGAGTCACTTCGAAGCTTGGCGTGAGCGTGCCGACGGCTCGGGGGGCACTGGCGCTGCTGGCGAACTGCGGCGTGATCGAGGAACTCACCGGACGCAAGCGGGGCCAGCGGTTCTGCGCCACCCCAATCCTCGAAGCCTTGCGCGGCCCGGTCGAGGAAGTCCCAGAACTGGTAGGACATCAGATATGTTAGCGACACCCAAAGGTTTTCGGCTGCACATCGGCCTGTTCGGCCGTCGCAATGTTGGCAAGTCGTCCATCCTGAACGCGCTGACGCGGCAGGATGTGTCCATCGTCTCTGATATAGCCGGGACGACCACCGACCCGGTGGAGAAGCCGATGGAGCTTCTGCCGCTGGGGCCGGTGCTGTTCATTGACACCGCGGGAATTGATGATGTAGGGGCGCTGGGGGAGATGCGGGTGGCGCGGACGAAGCAGATTTTCGACCGGTGCGATCTGGGAGTCATCATTACGACTGCCGGGGAGGGAACGGACGGCTGGGGGCCGTTTGAGGAAGAGATACTGAGAGAACTGCACGAGCGGCAGATTCCGGTCATCGTGGTGCTGAACAAGGTGGACCTCGGAGCGCCGGAGCAGTCGCTGCTGGAGCGGTTCAAGGCGGCGAAGATTCCCGTCGTGCAGACTGTCGCGGTTGAGGGGACGGGGCTGCTGGAGCTTCGCGAGGCGCTGATCAAGCACGCGCCCGAAGACTTCATCAACATGCCCTCCATCATGGGGGACCTGCTCCCGGCGGGGGAACTGGCGGTGCTGGTGGTGCCGATAGACCTGGAGGCGCCAAAGGGGCGGCTGATTTTGCCGCAGGTCAATGCGATCCGCGATGTGCTCGACAATGACGCGTACTGCCTGGTGGTTAAGGAGCGGGAACTGCGGGACGCCATCGAGCGGCTGAAGCGGCCGCCGGCCCTGGTGGTGACGGATTCACAGGGGTTTCTGAAGGTCGCGGCCGATACGCCGTCTGACGTGCCGATGACCTCCTTCTCGATCATCTTTGCACGGTACCGCGGCGACCTGTTCGAGTTCGTGCGTGGCGCGCTGACGATTGACCATCTGCGGCCCGGCGACAGGATTCTGGTGGCCGAGGCGTGCTCGCACCATCCCATCGGCGAGGACATCGGCACGGTGAAGATTCCGCGCTGGCTGACGCAGTACGTGGGCGGCAGGCTGGAGTTCGACAACGTGCAGGGGCATGATTTCCCGGAGGACGTCACGCCCTACAAGCTGATCGTGCACTGCGGAGGCTGCATGTGGAACCGGCGCGAGATGCTGTCACGCATCCTGCGTTGCCGGCAGCAGGGCGTGCCGATCACGAACTATGGCGTGACCATCGCGTACAGCCTGGGGATCTTTGAGCGGGCGCTGGGGCCGTTCCCGTCGGCGCTGGAGGAGTACCGGCGATACCGGCGGGAGCAGGCGGGGAAGTAGGCGTCTCTTAGCTGGCATAGCTGAAACAGGGGCAGGCGGTTCGCCTGCCCCTGTTTGCGTCAGGGCTTTCGTATGCCATTCCAAGCGGGCGGACCGCGGTCCGCCCCTGCGGTGACGGCGTCTGGGGGTTTCGGCACACGGAGTGTGCCTCCCACGCGTTTGGTTTGGTTAGTGACTCAGCTTTGCGATCCGCTCCGCGAGGCCCTTCCTGAAGCGGTCGAACACCGCGTAGTCGTTCTCGTCCCCGCCTGAGAGGTACTTCACGATCAGGTTATGGAAGCCTGTCTCCCCGGACTTGGCTGCGTAGTCGTTGACGAAGTCCTGCTTGATGCGGTCGCCGTTGATGAACGAGTTGATGAAGCGCTGCGCTTCGGCGGCGTCCTTGCTGCCGCGGTTGGCGGCGATGAGCGCCCTCAGGGTCGCGAGGTACTTGCTGTCCTTGACGCCCTCGCGTACGCCCTTGATGGCGAAGGTGGGATTGGGTAGCGCGTCCCAGGCCGGATATGAGAGCAGGTAATCCTGCTCCTGGTGGTCTTCCTGGTATTTTGGGTTGTTGTCGAAGTCATTGTAGGGGTCGGCATTGAGCAGGGCGGCGTAGCCCCAGTTGCACACGGCTTTGGCCTGGGTGCGCTCGGCGTAGAAGCTGTGCAGAAAGCGGTTGTAGATTGGGTTGCGGAGCTGCGCGTAGTCAGTGGTGTAGTATCCGAAGGTCTCGGTGAAGCTGGGCTTGTCGCTGAAGGGTATCGGCCGCGCGAAGGCCCAGAACTTGAAGTCAACAAGGTCGGTCAGGGGCGCAAGGTATGTCGCCAGTATCTCCTTGCCCTCCTGGGTCGTGACTTTCGTGGTCAAAACACCGTCATCTTCCGGCCGGCAGTCGGGACAGCGGAGTTTCCGGTCCGCATTGTCATTGTAGGTAATCCACGTCCTCATCCCCACTTCCCGTACCAGCCGGTGCCAGCGGTCTGCCATCACACGTCGATCCAGGTGAGCGCTGGGCTCATCAGGCCCGGAGAGCACGATCTCAGTGCCGTATTTCGCGCCAACGGCCTTGATCTGGCGCAGGGCAGCCTTGAAGTTCTCTACGAACTGCGGGTCGGTGGCTCGCTGCCAGTCGTTCTTGTTCTCAAAGTCAGCAACGCACGCTTTGATCACCTTGCCGGGGAGAGGATTGATGAGGTAGAACGCCTTGTCATCTATCAGGCCCTGGGCTTTGAGCTTCGAAATCTGTTCTTCGAAAGCACTGGTATCGACGAAGCACTTGCCGTCCCTGTTTCCTACCACAATCGAAGCCAGATCGCCGATGGTGCAGTGGATGCCATGGGCGGTCATGTCCTGGACGATGCCAGAGCCGTAGTAGGAGTACTGCGGCAGGCTGTTGCGGTTGACGTACGGGTTGTGGTAGAAGACATCCACGTGGCCGGCGCGCTGGAGCTTGACGGGCACGACCTCGAGGCTCAGAGGAATCTCGCCCTCTTTCTGACCCTTGCGCAAGATGCTGATCGTGCCGGAGTACACGCCGCCGGGCAGGTTGTCCCCGACGTTGATCTCACCCCAGAACTCCTGGCTGCTGTTCGCCGGGATGTCAATCGTCTGGAAACTCTTGGGGTAGTCGGGCATCAGGCCATAGACTCTGATTGACTTCTCGCCCGCATTCCTCTGCCGGGCCCAGTACTTGTCAGCATAGATGACTTGCTGGACGGTGATGCTCTGAGCGGGCAACGTCGCCCCAGCCGCATTCTTCAGATCGTTGACCTGGAAGGACAGGTTGGCGAGGTTGCTCTTGGCGTGTATTCCGAAGGCGAAGGGCTCGGTCTCTGAAAGCGCCGAGACGATGGCGATGGGGCGCTTGATCTCATCGGCGAGGGGGACCTGGTTGGGGTAGATTGGCTTCATGGCGGGGACGGAGAACCAGGTGTAGTCGCCCTGGTAGGGCGGCAGTTGGTTGCGTTCCCGGTAGTCATGCCTGACAGCGCCGAGCGACTGCTCCTGCCAGTCCGTGAAGGCCCTGGCCTGCTCGGGCTTGAGGATGTGCAGCGCGACGTAATCGATGGGCACGTCCGCGACTCCGGCGGCATTGCGCTCGTCGGAGAGCTGGATCGTGTACTTGCCGCCGATGGCGCGGAGGCGCTGCCAGTCTGTCTTCGGCAGGTAGATCTGCTCGTATTTCCACTCGCCGTCGTTCTGGCCAAGCAACCTCCCCACTCTCAGGTAGTCCTGGAGCTGGTTGCTCTTGTCGCCATAGGCCACCTTGGTGTCCACGAAGACCCGGCTGACGCTTGCCTCCTTGGACTTGTCGTCCTGGTACACGTCCTTATACCTGATCTCCAGCAGCAGGTCTTCGGTCGGGAAGCCCCGGCTGTCTTGCTGGCCGATAGCCGGGAAGCACAGTCGGAGTCGTCCCGAGGCGGCTTTGCGTTGTCCCCTTGCCGTAGCCAGAGCCGGTTTGGTCTTCAGGCGCCTGAAGTTGAAGCCGCCCTCGGTCTCTGCGGGGCCGAAATACTCGTCCAGCCGCCTGGGCTGGTTGCTTGAGTCCTTTATCTCTATCTCGGCGTTCTCCTGCGCTGAGCCGAGGTCGAGACACACCGAGGTCGCGCCATTGAGACAGCCGAAAACCGGTCGCGAGCCTGCGCCCTGATCCTGGCTGAAGGTCTGTCCACCGCCCAGCAAAAGCACGAACATGACGGGAAACAGGCGGATCGGTATTCTCCAGAGCTTGGCCACAAGTGCACCCCTGAGCGAGACATACCCTTAGTATAACAACATTGGTGGTGACTTAGACATCCATTAGTCG
>JBDKRC010000026.1:0-29224 GCA_039683575.1 Armatimonadia bacterium
GGCGGGCTACCGACGGTGAGAAGATACTGACGCTGGACCGGCAGTGGCGGACGCTGACCCATGAGGACCTGCTAATCACCGATCCGGCGGGGCCGGCGGCTCTGGCCGGGGTCATGGGCGGGGCGGACACTGAGATCAATGAGAAGTCCACGACGGTGCTGCTGGAGAGCGCCCGTTTCGATCCGACGACGATCCGCAAAACCGCGATGCGGCTGGGGCTTAACAGCGAGGCCAGCCACCGCTTCGAACGGCATGTGGACCCGAACGGGACGCTGCGGGCGCTGGCACGGGTGGCGCAGTTGATCCAGCAGACGGCGGGCGGCAGTATCATCGGCAGCGCGGTTGAGGCCAAAGCCGAGGACTTCGCGCCGCGGAAGATCAGCCTGCGCCCCGAGCGCTGCAACCAGATACTCGGAACCAACCTGACGCCGGCGGAGATGGAGCGCTGCCTGACCTCGATCGACTTCGAGGTCCGGCAGGAGTTCGAAGCGTTGCAGGTTGACGTGCCGCGGCTGCGGTGGGACATCGAGCGCGAGATCGACCTGATTGAGGAGGTCGCCATCGTCTACGGCTATGAGAACCTGCCGATGACGGTGCCGGGGAAGCTGTCGCAAAGCGGGCTGCTCACGCGGCGGCAGAAGCTCTCGCGGCAGGTGGGGGAGATCCTGCGGCAGTGCGGGCTCAATGAGACCTTGAGCTTCTCGGTCTCCTGCCCGCTGGACCTGGACCGGCTGTGCCTCGCACCGCAGGCGCGGGAGCGGACGATGCTGCCGCTGGCGAACCCGATGATTGATACGCAGTCACACATGCGGACGACGCTCTTGCCCGCGATGCTGGAGGCGGCGGAGAACAATGTGCGCCAGCGGGTCATGGAAGTGGCGCTGTACGAGATCAACAAGGTGTTCCTGCCGACCGAGGGCGAGCCGCTACCCGAAGAGCCGGTGCGGGTGGCGGGCATCATCATGGGCTCGATGATGACCTCGGACTGGAATCTCCCCGCGGAGAGCCGCGAGCCGGACTTCTACGTGGTCAAGGGCATTGTCGAGCAGGTCTGCCAGAGCCTGGGGATTGAAGACGTGTCGTTTGAGCGCGCCCAGCACCCAACGTTCCACGCCGGGCGATGTGCCAGTCTCAAGGTTGCCGGGCAGGTGGCCGGGATCTTCGGCGAGGTCGCCCCTGAAGTGCAGCGGGCCTATGACCTGCCGGATAAGGCCTATGCCTTCGAGCTTGAGCTTGAGCAGCTCTTGCAGGCGGCGTGTGCGTTCAAGCAGTACGAGCCGCTGCCGCGCTTCCCGTCCATGCGGCGGGACCTGGCGCTGGTGACCCCGGATGACGACGCTCATGCGGCCGGGCGGCTGGTTGAGATCATCACCGAGGCGGGCGGGGCTTTCCTGCGCGAGGTTGAGCCGTTTGACCTGTTCGTGGATGTGCAGCGGCTTGGCGAGGGCCTCAAGAACCTGGCGTTCCGTCTGGAGTTCAGGGCTGACGACAAGACGCTGACTGATGAGGAGGTTGAGGCGGCAATGGCCGGCATCCGGGAGGCTCTGGCGAGGGAGACGGCGGCCAAGGTGAGGGATTACTAGGCCGGTCAGGGTCAGTGACCCCTCCCACGGCATATGAGGTTGCCTTTCCACCAGCCCGGCTTCGGCCGGGCTGGTTTGGTGTTGGACGTATCGCGGGCTGTTCTTGCGGCACCTTTGAAGTCGCGTCTCTATACTAACGGTAGCCTCAAGAAGAACGACGCACGAGGCATGGCCGGCCTGGCCTGTGGATTACTGGGACATGGAGGGATGCCCACGTGCGTAAATGCGCCGTCCCCTATCTCCTGGCGGTGGCCGTTCTCGTAGCGATGATTGCCGGTTGCGGCGGGAACTCGCCAAGTGCGCCTACTGCCACGCGGTCCATGCAGACCAGGTCTGTCGGCGGCGTCGACTACCTGGCTATCCTGGACTACTACAAGAACCCGGTCATCCCCGTCAGCTCGAAAGCCTTCAGCCCCTTTGTACTGGCCCATGACGGGCAGTATTACATGTGGACCAATGGCGTGTGGGGAGGAGCCTACATGGCCACCTCGCCCGACGGGATTCAGTGGTCCCCTCTCACCCCCTGCACCGGACTCGCCACCTACACCAAGCGCCCCACCGTGCTCTACAACGACCAGTTGGGCAAGTTTGAGGTGTGGTACTGGAACAATGGCAACATGTACCACATGTCCGGCTACGAGCACGCGGTGTCCACTGACGGTGTGAACTGGACCAACCGCGTCGCCTGCGGCCAGTACGCCGCGCCACATCGCCCGCTCTACACGCTATGGGGCAGCGGCATCGGCACCTATGGCCCGTCGCAGGTCTTCTTCAACCCCTCCGCTACGCTCACCACTCCAGATTACGCCAATCCGTGGAACAACCGCTATGTGATGTACTACGATGCGCTGCGGCCCGACAACACGGAAGCGCTGGCGATGGCCGTCTCTCCTGACGGTATCACGTGGGGCGTGGCCACCGAAGGCGGCTGCGTCTTGCCTCCGGGGCCGTCTGGCACCTGGGACTGCAAGTCCACCGGCTTCGCGTCAATCTTCCGCGAGGCCGGGGAGTACCACATGTACTATGGTGGCGCCAACACCATGGCGGGCTCCGGGCAGGGGATTGGCTATGCCACCTCGATCGACGGTTTGACCTGGACGAAGCACAGCGAGCCTCTGATACATGCGAATGACGGTATCTCGTGGCGGAAAGCTGTCGCGGGATCGCCATCGGTGGTCGTGATTGACGGGCGGCCGAGAGTGTACTTCTGTGGGCGCAATGACGGCAGTGTGGCGGGCATCGGCTTTGCGATGATCGACACGACTGCTCCGGTGATTACACTCCAGACCCCGGTGCCAGAGGTGCTGTGGGCCCCCAAGGAGGGCAACGTCACGGTGGCCTTTGCCGGGGCGTTCGCTGAGGATGAGTCGGGGCTGGGGACGGTGAGTCTGCAGATAGACGACGAGTATGGGGAGCTTACGCAGACGATTGACCTGCTGCCGTCCCTCGACAGCGCGGGGCAGTTCCAGATCTCGGTACCGCTGACTGCGGCGTGCCTGGGAGGCGATCGGGACGGGCGACTGTACACCATCACCGCTACGGCTGTAGACAAGGCGGGGAATGCTGGGACGCCGGTGGTAGTGACGGCGGTGGCGCCGCACAACTCAACGGGCAAGCCGCCGAAGAAGTAGTAGCGACGGCGGAA
This sequence comes from Armatimonadia bacterium, assembly GCA_039683575.1. GTDB lineage: Bacteria > Armatimonadota > Zipacnadia > Zipacnadales > UBA11051 > JAJFUB01. The sequence continues at coordinate 3,229 of JBDKRC010000026.1, forward strand.
GTCACAGGCACAACGAAGAGCCCCCGCGGACATTGCGGGGGCTCTCTTTTTACATGTTGATGAGCACGACAGCCACGAGGGCGATGGCGATTCCGACCTGCCCCAGCCGGCCGGGCGTTTCGCGCCATAGCCAGGCTGCTACGCCGGTGGTGAGGGCGAGGCCCATGGCGGCGAATACCGGAAAGACGATCGTGCCGGAGAGGGTGTCCAGGGCCATGAGCACGGCGTAGCTGGTGACGAGGTTGATGACACCCAGCGGTATGCCGGTCATGGCCTCGCGCCAGGTGCAGCGCCGGCTCCAGCCTATCCAGGCTACCAGGGACACGATAGCCGCGGCACCGAAGAGGATCGCGAAGTAAATGGGCCGCTCGGCGCTCAGGCCGGTGGTGTGAAACCACTTGGAGGTCAGCAGGCACGAGCCGTTGGTCACAAACAGGCCGAGGAGAAACCATACCTGGCGCGGTGTCAGGTGCGTTCCGCCCTGCCCGCGGTCGAGACTGAGGAAGGGCATGGCCATCAGTGCCAGCGCGCCGCCCATGGCCTCGAACAGGTGCGGCTTCTCGCCGAAAATCAGCACCGTGGCCAGCACCGGAATGAGGACCGACAGGCGCGTGATCGCGTTCGCAACGGCCACGCCCTTGAGGTCCATGCCATGGATCAGGAAGAAGTAAGTGATCACAAATACGGTCCCGGCGACGAGACCGATGTGGAGGGTCGGGGGCGAGACGTGGGTGTGCCCGCCGGCAAACGCCAGCGCGGCGAGTGAGGCCGCAGCGTAGTTGAGCCCCATGACCGCAAACTGGTCCTGGCCGCTGCGCTGTGAGGCGCGGATGATGAGGCTGAAGCTGGTGGTGCAGATGATCGCGATGATGAGGGCAAGCATGCAGAGCACAACAAGCCGGTGACGGCCGGCCTTTCGTGGGGTTCCCGAGGCGCACACTATAGCACATCGGGCGGATAGCATGCCACAGGAGCCGAGCCCTCATGAGGGGGCAAAATGAAACGGGCGGAGCCTGCGCAGGGCCCCGCCCGTTTCGCCTCGCCCCTCGGCAAGGCTATGGGTCAACGCGCGGCGTCAGGTTCCGGACCTGATAGCGGGAGGTAGATGACCTCCTCACGCAGGTTCGGGCGGCTCACACGTACTGCCAACGTATCTCCGCGCATGTTTGCGGGCTCGAAACGGATCATGTACTCGCCCGGAGCATGCTTTTGGAGGGTTAGCGTGCGGCCGGCATCAACGTCGCCGCGCTGGTACAGGTATGCACCTACAATTTGCGCTTGCGGGTCAGGCTTGCCATCAGGCAGCAGCACATGCACGTGCAACTGCTGTGGGCCACGCTGGCGGTCGCCGCTCACGCCGAGAAAGACGTTGCCGCCGGGGATCTGGCGCCGGGCGATCGGGTAGATCGCGCCGGGCACCATCTGCGGCAAGTCCCACATCCAGCCGTACTGGCCGGTGCGGGGGTCTGGACACTGGACGGGGGCTTCAGTCTCGAAGCCGGTCCCAACCTCGTTGTTGGTCACAACCGCGTACCCGGTGCGAGCGCTGGAGCCTGTGGCGTTCTTGGCGCCAGCGCCGGTCCCGGCTGCCCTGACGGCGTTAGTGGCCGAGGTGGCGTTGCCGAAGCCGGCGGGGGTGCCCACATTGGGGCCGGTTGCCATACCCATGCCGCTGGTTCCGGTAGCCGTCGTCCCAGTGGCACTGCTTGTGTCGAGACTGCTGCCAAACCCCGTGGGTATGACGACATCATTGCTGGAGGTCGTGCCCGTGGTGGAGCCGGTGGCCGTCACGCCGAAACCTGTACCAGAAACGGCTCCCGCTCCCGTAGGCGCTGCGGTGCCGGTACCTGAGGTGCCGTCAACTGTTGTGCCAAAGCCGGTGGGGATCGTCACACCCGTGCCGAAGCCGGTGGTGGCACCAAAGCCGGTCGGGGTGCGTGGCGTCGTGCCCTGCGGGGCGCTCATCGTGGTGCCGCTCGTGGCGGTTCCCGGGGGGGGCAGATAAGCGCCGGGGCCAAGGCCGGTGGGGCCGGGGGCGCTGACGCCGGTGGTCCCGCCCACGCTCGCGGGTGTCTCAGGGTAGAGCGGCGTCTCGGGATATGACGCCGGAACGAGGGTGCCGCTACTTGAGCGGTTCCAACCATACTGGTACTGTCCGGGCCCAGGACACAGGCCAGCATTCATGCCGCGGAAGCGGAGTTGGTCCATGATGGTGCTGTTGCTCATCATGGCGGTACAGATTGGACACTCGCTGGCGGTCGCGACCGGCTGGATGATGTCCTTGCTTCGGATCTCGCGAAGGTCCTGGTCAAAGACGGTCACCCGCCCGCCCCGCAGCAGGTACACGCCATACTGGTCGGCGGCGAGGGTCGCCTGGCTGAGAGTATTGAGTATGTGTGCCTGATGCAGGCCCTGCATCATGTTCTGGTCCACGCACTGCTGGACTCCGGTCTGAGTGTCCGTACTGGTGACGGCGCTACCGCAGGTATTCATCCACCCGTCGCCATAAGTGGTAAGCGGGGCCTGGGGGCCATAGACATAGCCGAGTTCCGGCCCCTGCATCCCGCACGTGATCTCAAAGCGCTTGTTCTCTACCGCTGCCACCGCCAGCGACAGGTCGGGAAGCTGGACGGAGGCCATTTCACGCATGTCAGGCCCAAGCTTGACCAGAGTATTGCCATGCAGGACGTAGAGGTTGCCGCCCGTCGCCGCGACGGAGGCTGCACCAAACAGGGAGACTTCCGGACTGCTGGCCAGGCTCGCCTCCCAGCACGTGCCGGTGGCATATTGCTGCGGCGTCTGTGCGCCCGCTGCTACCACCAGGAACAGAGCCAGTACGACGCTGAGCACTGTGTGCCTCATAGCATCAACCTCACTGGCAACCGCGAGGCAGCCGTAAACGCCCCGGGGCATAGCCTTCCTTGCCTGCACATATGGCGCAGGCTGGTGCCATTAGTCTAGGGCTGGAAGATGATGAAGGGTATCAGGCCGGACCTGATCTTTGGGGGAGAGAAGCGCACAATGAAGTGGGGAAGATGGCGGTGTGCAGCGGAAGGCGAGGGCTCGTGCTAAGTGAAAGACCGAAGCGCCTCTCCGACCGCGGCCACGTTCGCTTCGGGGTACTCCGGACGGTGCCACCGCAGAGAGATGCCGATGAACCCGCCCTCGGGAGTGTGGAAGGTCTCGACGAGTTTGCGTGCCTCGGCAGCGCAGGCGGCGGGGCTGCCGCTGGCGAGCGTGGTCATCATGTCCACGGAGGCCTTGGCACAGACCTTGCCCCGCAGCCTCTGGCCCCACTGCTCGATCCCGAGCAGGTTCGGCTGCATGATTTCCACCACATCCGGGCCAATTGCGACATAGTCATCCATGATTGCGACAATGTCGCCATCGAACAGGCACCCGCACAGCATCCCGTGGCTCTGGATATGCCGGAAGAGCTCGTCATAGAGGGGCAGAAAGTGCTGTCGCCAGAGCTTCGGCGAGAACATCAGGCCGTCGGTGCCCGCGAACTCGTCAATGATTGAGACCATCGGCACGCCGAGGGCCGCCCACCGGTCCACAATCCCCTTCTGGTACTCTACAATCCCCCGCATGATCTCCAGCACCTGTGGCAGGTCGTCATGCAGGCGCATCAGGAGGCCCTCGTAGCCCATCAGGTTGAAGGCCACGAGCAGCGGGCCGGGGTCCACGTAGCCGCAGACGAACTTGTCGGGGTAGTGCTGCCGGATGAGGCCTTGGGTGCGGTCGAAGAACGGGTCGCTGACGGTGGGATCGGGGAAGCGGTAGCCGGAGAAGGCGCGGGGATCGACGAGGGGCTTCTCAATGACCTCATAGGCGGTGGAGAGGTCACTCGGGACGCGCTGGACGCAGCCCCATTCATCACGTCGCAGGCGCTCTCCGCGGTCGTTGGTGCCGAGTTCGTCGAAGGTCCAGTGGTAGGTGACGCGGATTCCGTCGTAGTCAGCCGCCCCCGGCCGCGCCGCCGCTGGATGGAGCGTGCCGTAGGCATCATAGAGATGCGGCACGTCGTGGATCTCCAGTGGCGGGCGGTCGGGAGAGTCGAAGCGGATGGCGCGGAGCATCCGGTCGCGAGGGGTCATGAGGGCTACTCAGCCACCGTGGTGCCTGACTGGAAGTATGGCCGGGTGTTGAGCGCCCCATAGTACACTGTCCCATACTTGTACCATTTCGCATGACCGTCGGCCATCAGCATGTTGCCCCCATCGTTGTGGATCATCCCGCCATTATCGCTGCCCGTGTAGATGTAATGGTAGCGCGCATAAGTCCCGCGCTCGCCCAGCAAGCCCTTGCTGGCCGGCTGGACCACCGAGGAGTCTCGCACCGGATATTCCCAGGCGCCGAAGTAGTAGTTGTACGTGTACGAATGGGCGGGTGAATTGCCTGTGGTGTCTGAGGCGGAGGGGCAGACGTGCATTTGCCAGTTCTTGCAGTATGGTTCGAGGCGGTCTTCCCAACTGTAGAAGAAGCCGGCTCCGCCGACTGAGCCGTCGCTCACATAGAAATGGCCAATAGGTAATGAGTTCGTCTGGAGTTGGGGGAAAGTGCCGTCGTAGTCGGTGGTGTACTGGAACATTGCCAGCCCCATCTGCTTGAGGTTGCTCAGACAGGAGGCTTGCCGGGCCTTCTCGCGGGCCTTGGCAAAGACGGGGAACAGGATCGCCGCGAGTATGGCAATGATGGCGATCACGACGAGAAGCTCAATCAACGTAAAGCCCTTCTTCATTGAGAGACCACCCTTCGTAGAGTACTGCCGAGCGACGTCACCAGCTTTCGTGTGCAACGTGAGGGACACAGTCGATCTGTGCTACTTATTCTGTATTAGCCGGTTTCACTCCTGCTCCAGCAGCCACTGCACATGCTCGTAGAGGCCCTTGCGGAGCGGGGTGTTGGGGACCTGCAGGCCATCCAACCGCAGTGGCGCGAGGTCGTAGGTGCGGTGGCACAGGAAGCTCTTCCACTCGGGATGCTCGGCGAGCGACTGGTCCACCGGCAGTTCCTCAAACCGCACCGGCACGCCCAGCGCCTCGGCGATGATCTCGTAGTATTCGTACGAGCAGACGATGTCGGGGCCGACGGACATGTAGATCCGCTTGTGGGTCAGCGGGTTGTCGAGCACGCTTAGGATCAGACGGCCCAGATCCTTGACCTCGATGGGCTGCTGCAGGAAGTGGCCGCCGCCGACGAGGCGCACGGGCTCACCCGCCTGCAGCTTGGCGATGAGCTGTGGGTCGCGCGCCGCCTCGGGCAGGCAGCCGAGTTGTGAGGGCCCGCCGTAGATATGGCAGGGGCGGAAGATCGTCCACTGCATGTCACTCGTGTCGCCATTGATGAACTCAAGCTCGCAGCGGCGCTTCTTGGCACCATAGCTGTCATCGTGCAGGAAGTACGGGTTCTCCATCGGCTGCGGGTGGCGGCGCTTTTGGGGGTCGAAGACGAAGTCGGTGGAGATGAAGACAAACTGCCGGGCGCGGTTGCGGAAGACCTCGACATCCTGTCGGGCGTCCTCGGCCTCGTAGCCGATGCAGTCCACGACGAGGTCCCAGGTCTCGCCGGGTGGGAGGGCGGTTTGCAGGGCCGCGGTGTCCTTGCGGTCGGCGGTGAGGCCGCGCACGCCGTCCGGCAGTGGCTTCTGGCCGCGTGTCACGACCGTGACGTCATGGCCATCAGCCACGGCGAGGCGGGCGAGGTTGCCGCTGACGTGGCCGCTGCCGCCGATGATGAGGATTCTGCGTTGGGAGTTGGCTAGATCGGGCATGGGGGCACCGTTATCCTTTGGGCTGAGGTAATCATGAAGCGTCTCGGGTTGCGTCTCCCGCCCGGCTGGAAGCCGGGCTCCATCGGCGCTACCCTCGCGCGGCGACCGCAGCGGTCGCAGGGAAGCCGCTCGTACGACGTATGCGGTGTGCCTGGTGCGCCACCCTCGCGGCTGGAAGCCGCTCGTACGACGTACGAGGCACATCGGCCTAGTAGCTGTCCACCGGCCAGAACACGTAGTCGCCCTTGCGCAGGAATTGCAGCATGCTCTGCGTGTCAGTGATCTCGGGGAACTCGCCCTTGCCGGGGCCGATGTAGCGCCATAGGCCCTTGTAGCTCTCGGGGATCGTCAGGCCGCCCGCATGCTCGTTGAGCGCTTTCGCGGAGGGCATATATGAGGCCTGCCGGAGGTAGGTGAGCATCTCGCTGGTGAAGCAGGCGAAGCGTGCCGGCTGGCCCTTGCACTGTCGCAGAATGAAGCCCAGCACCTCGACCGGCTCTGCCAGCCAGCCGATCTCATTCACCACCCCGTCGCCGCCGTTGCAGTAGCCGATGACCTCCCCGCCGAGCTCCAGTAGCCAGTACGTCGGCCCCGGCCGGCCGAAGCGCCCGGGCATGATGCGATCACGCCAGTAGGCCTCGCTGCGTACGATGGGCCCGGTCAGCTTGCCGCTGAAGGCCTCGTAGACGCGCATCAGGTCAGGGATGTCAGCAGGGCCTGCCTCACGGGTGGTCACCCCGGCGCCGCAATCCTCACGCACCCGCAGGTCAGCCGACAGCGTCAGCACGCTCAGCACCTGCCAGCCGCTGCCGCCGTAGACTTCCTCTTTGCCAAACAGCGACGACCAGTCGTACTCCTCGCGCTGCATCCATGCTGCCGACTCCGCGAGGACCTGCTTCACCAGGCCCCGCTTGCGGAAGTCGGGGTGGGTGCAGACGCTGCCGATGCAACTCACCTTCGCCAGCCGCCCGGCGGCATAGACCTGCCGCGTGTAGTTGGTGACGCTGGCTACGAGTTGCCCGTCAATCACCATAACGCGCGTTTGCTCTGGCTCGTAGTATGGGTCGGCCTGGGCCGACTTCAGCCACCACTGGGGATCGGCCAGGAAGGGCCGCTCGCCGGCCTGTACATACTCATAGTAGGACTTGTGCACCAGATCCGAGTGTGCTTCAAGCTCAGTGTCCCGCAGTCCCCGTATCTCAGTTCCCATTTCAGCGTCTCCATGTTGAATAATCGCGTGTGGTGAGGCTGTGAAGGGGTTCCCGGCAGGGACGTCGAATCCCTCCCACATTACACCATGACCACACCATCATTACACATCCGGCTTGTCACTGACGACGACCTGTCTGCGGTGATCCGTATCTACCAGTCCGCCTATCAGGCTCCGCCGTACATGTCCACCTGGGACGATGCGACCGCGGAGCGGATCATTCGAGAGTTCCGCCGGCTGTTCCCCAACCAGTGCTGGGTGGCGGTGCGCGAGGGCGAGATCGTCGGCTTCATCCTGTGCAGCAGCATCGCGGGCATGAGGGCGACGGTAGAGGAGTTCTGCGTGGCCCCTCGTGCGCAGCGGCAGGGCGTGGGCGACCAGTTGCTGGCGTACGCGCTCAAGCACTACCACGACGAGGGCTTTGCGTTCATCGAGCTTATAGCCAACCGCAACGCTCCGGCGTGGGGTTTCTACCGGCGACGGGGGTTTGAGGAGAATGCGGAGTATAAGTTGATGAGCCGGCGGTTGTGACGGCGGGTGACCCCGTTGGGGTCAGGGCTGAGGAGGTAGGCGCTAGTCCAGGGGTTGGCACCCCTGGCTACAATCGGTGACCCCTTCGGGGTCAAAAGGCGTGGTGGTACGCAGTGTTGCCTCTCGGACTTACCCTTCTTGAGCGCAACCCGAGCCCCCTGCCCCACAGGAGGCGAAGGCGGGCGGGACGCCCGCACTACGCGTGAGTGGTGGTCGTAGATGACGACCGGCGGGGTACGAGCCCCCTGCCCTACAGCCTGACGACCGGCGGGGATAGCGGGCGAGACGCCCGCACTACGCGTGAGTGGTGGTCGTAGATGACGACCGGCGGGGTACGAGCCCCCGCCCTACAGCCTGACGACCGACGGGGATAGCGGGCTAGGGCCATGGGAAGAACGGCGCCCGCAGCCGCCAGATGGCCGCCAGAGCCGCCCAGATTACTGCCTGCGAGAATTCCCCTAAGATCAACCCCAGGAAGAACGGCCGCAAGTGTGCGTAGACCTTCATCCCGCCATAGCGCAGGACGGTGGTCTTCACCAGCCATGCCACCAGGATCGGGAACCAGAAGACGATCATGCTCCACGATCCCGACAGCGCGAACGCCAGCGGTGAGAACGGCCACCACGTGTGCTGGGTGCGCATCCACGCCAGGAAGGTTGCGAACCCTACTCCGGTCCCGAAGAATACGCCCAGCCGTGGGTCGAACTTGTCGGCGGCGTTCAGGACCGGCGCGAACTGCGTGAAGCCCGCGAATGAGTTCCACTTGTAGGCATAGCCGTACAGCGTCACTGCGCCGCGACGGTACGGGATAAGCAGGTGCAGTACGGTCCCCCAGACGAGCGTGAGTGCCAGCGAGCCCATGATGGACCAGAACAGGTGTCGCCGGTCGAGCTTCACCACGTCCGACATCTTCAGCCCGTCCAGCATCGTCGAAAGCAGGTTGCCGCGCAGGTCGCGCGTGAAGACCGCGTCCACCATCGCGAGGGCGGTCAGCGTAGGAGCGCCGAGAGAGGCCTGGGTGGTGAAAATGCGGACCACGTCCACGGGGCGGAAGCTCGTCTCGGTCATCAGCATCCCGGCTTCCGAGACGCTGCGTGCCATCACCAGCACCACGACGAACAGGAACACGATTACCTCAAGAGTCGCCATCCAGGCGCTCATCCCCAGCGCGGTCATCCACCAGATTGCCACGATGGACGAAACAGCGAGGCCGATGATGGCCGCTCGATAGGACAGGAACTCGCGTGGTTCATTCTTCGCGGGGTCGCACGGCTGCTTGGTGCGCTCCCAGACCTGCCGCAGGTGCGGCCAGGCGGACTTCACGAGGTAGACCGCCAGCACCATGTACGCACCCATCACATGGTAGCCGTTCCACAGACTGGTCGGGTACAGCGGCATGGCCTCGAAGGACTTACCGAACATGGAGAACGCGATGTTCTCCAGGCGGTTGAACAGGTACATGCTCCACAGCGCGAAGAGCACCTGGGCGGGGATGAAGTAGCTGAAGCCCACTGCGGCCATGGAGCAGTACACGGTCTGCTGGCCGAGGTCCTTCCAGGGGCGTCCGAGGGTATTGAAGAAGGGGTTCCAGGGGTACTGCAGCTTGAGCATCGGCACGGCGGGGTAGATCTCGTGCAGGCCGTTGAGCGTGAAGATGAAGGTCGGGATGGCAAAGCCGATCCACGTCAGGCGGTTGCTGAAGAACGCTCCCGCCCCGCTCTCGTCTTTCGCCATCTCCAGCGGGAGATAGACGAGTGGGAAGGTCAGCTTCTCGTTGTCCACCCACTGGCGGCGGAAGATCGCGGCCATGCACGCGTACGCCACGAAGAAGGCGACGATGACGATGAGCCACATGCCCACCGGCTTGGCCCAGAGCTCCCACGGAATCGAGCGGCCCGGCCGCAACCCCTCGTAGAACTGGATCGCGGGCCGCTGCACCCCCTCGCCCCGTACGTCGAAGATCACCGCCCACTGCGGGATGTTGCCGTAGAAGACTTTGTCCCAGTGGTTGCTCTCGGTCGTGTAGTAGTTGACCGCCACCAGCGTCGGTAGCCAGCGTTCGAGGAGCCCGCGCGAGGTCGTCAGCGAGGCGACCAGGATCATCACGTAGATGACGATGATCTCATGGGCGTGCAGGCCGAGGCGGCGGAAGAGGCTGCGGAGGATGATGTTGGCGATGACGATGATGAACAGCAGCCCAATGGCCGCGGGGGCGAACTGGCAGATGGCGATCTGGATGCTGGAGACGACCAGTTCCGCCCACGATACCACGAACACCGCCGCGGCGGAGCCGATCAGCCCAATGATGATGGCGCGGGGGCTGACGGCCAGACGCTGCGACGGGTTGGTGACAAGGCCCTGATCAGGGAGGGGCTGAGCCATGTATCACTACTGCCTTGAGAGATGAGCGGCGTATGTAGCCTATTGCGACAAGAGCAAGCGGACCTCGCCCAACTCGCCAAAGGTGACCATACAGTACCTGTCGCGCCACTGGGTCGGCACGGACTGCCCCTGCGCCCACTCCGCAACCCACACTGCAACCGGCTCGCCGGTATCGGTGGCGGCGGCGAAATGCGGCGGCCCGACGGCGGCCAGTTCCCCGTGCGGGTGATGGTGCGGCCCGAGCAAGTTGCGCAGCGTGCCGTACAGGGTGATCTCGATCTGGCGCGCCTCGCCGGGCGACAGCTCCAACTGCAACGGCTGCTTGTAGATATGCCCTGCGGTCACGCCGTCGAGGCTGACCTCTGCGATGGGACAATCGAGTTGCCCGAGTTGCAGTCTGGCCGGCGCGGGAAGCTCAGGCACGTTGACGGTGTAGCGCAGCCGGCCTGCATAGAATGGCAGGCCCTGAAGAGTGGTATCGCCCCAGACAAGCGCCTGCGGGTCGGTCAGGATGAAGGTATTCGCTGCAAAGCACTGGACTCCCTGCCTGGGCAGCCCATACTGCTCCCACACGAACTGCAGCGTCTTTTCGTCGGTGGGCTCACCAATGACGCCGAAGTCGCCAACGAGGTACAGGGACTCGATCTCCGTCCCATAGCGGCGGAAGGCGTCTTCGAGGCTGGTCAGGTCACCGGGGATGAAGTGCTCACAGTGTAGCTCGATAGTGTTCCCGCCCTCGGTGAGCATTCCCGTGGCGTCGATTGGCATCCAGCGGAAGTCGCGCCAGGACGGCAACCCGGCGTACGCGACCGGCTGACCGTTGACCGAGATGCTGTACCGTTCGGGATACTCCACCACCAGCCGTAGTTGGCGCTGTGGCGACAGGCCCTGCACCTGCACCGGGTAGCGGAGGGTCAGCCGACCCTCGTACTGCAGGTCGTTGAGGCGCTGCTGGATGGCGATCACGGGCAGCGGCCGGGGCGACCACTCGCCGTCGCCCTCACGCCAGTATGCGTAATCGAGAGTGAAGGCGTTGTCGTCCAGCCGCTCGACCTGCCAGGCCTCGGCAGGCAGGGCAATCTCCGACACGGTCGGCGGCGGCAGGAGGCTCGCGCCCCCACCGTCCGCCTGATCATCCCTCAGCAGGAACAGCCATGACTGCCCCGGCGCAAAGGGAACCCGCAACTGGAGGCCGTCCGCCGTGCGCTCGGTTGCCAGCAAGCGCGGCTGGCCGGTCTCAGTGTCCAGTAGATGGAGCGCTGACCGTTCCGTACGAAAACCGACGGTGGCGGTGAAACCCCGCTCGCGATGGAGATTGGCCAGGTAGACGATTCTGCCGCCGTCAACGTCACGCACATGCGCCAGCAGGGGCCAGTCGCTCTCAGTCTCGACGCCCGTCACCTCGACGGCCGCCGGGACGACCTCAGCCAGCACGCGGGGCAACTCCTCCGGCGACACCTCCGGCAGACTCTTCAGCCACTCGGCAAGCTCAGCCGAGGGCTCGCCGTCGAGCCACTCAGCCGCTCGTCCACAGCGCCAGATCGGTCCGCCCGCCGCCTGGAACTCCTGCAGGAGCTTGAGCGTGGTCGCGGCCATGGTGCGCATGGCGGGGATGATGACCGCCGGGTAGAGCATCTTGCCGACGCGCAGCCTGGGGCCGGCGATGCCTATCTCCACCGCGCCATCATCGGCCAGGATCGTCTCGTCTCCGAAGTCCATCGTCCGCTGCGCGCCCAGCAGCGCCTCCATGGCCGCCTTCGCGCTCGCGTCCAGTTCGTTGATCTGATCCCGCACGCCCGGCGCGGTCGGCTCCTCTTCGTAGGGATACGCCCGTTCGCCGTTCTCCGTGGGCGCATGGACCTGCCACAGCGCCAGCACCGACTCCTGCGGGTGAATGACCAAGGCGTCGGCCACGTACTGCCCCTGGCTCAGGGCCACGCAGGTGCGGGACAGGGGATCGTCGCAGAGGTGGTTCAGCGGCCACCAGGGCTGCGGATAGAACATGTTCTGCGGGTAGTCGCGCTTGCGGCAGCCGGCCATCGTGTAGAGTGACAGGTGGGGGTTGATGAGCGTCACGCCCAGCGCCAGTTGCATCCCCGCCATCCAGTGCCGGTCCTCGAAAGTCAGCGCGCCGCCCGTGCAGCCATAGAACTCGCTGAGCATTCGCGGCTTGCCATACTGGTTGACCACGCTGTGGCACATCTTGGGGCCGATGCGCTGGTTGACCTGACGGCCCAGCAAGTCAATGCCCGGGAAACCCTCGAAGCGGTAGTTCGCCATAAGCTTGACGCCCCACCGCTGCTGCTCGTACAGGTGCTCCTCAGCCATGTAGTGGCCGGTGAGCGCGATCCCATGCTCGGCGCACCAGTCGCCGAGTTGCCGGGAGAAGTTGGTCTCGAAGAGGTTGTTGATGGTCCGGTAATAGTGCAACCGGAAACGCGGCCCCTCCGGCGCGTCGGTGAACAACAGATGCAGGAGCGGCACCGGGTCGTACCCGTGGATTTCCTCAAAACGCGAGGTCAGGTCAGCGCTATAGACCACCGGCCCCAGCGGCAGCCGCCTCGCGAACATCGCGTTGGGCTCGTCGGTGAACTCGGCGATGATGGTCTCGCCATAGTCCGCGCTGAAGCGCTCGTAGTATGCCGCATAGGCGTCATGCACGAACTTGCGCATGGCGGCCTTGCTCATCGTGTCGGCATACGAGGTGCCGTTGAACCACGGGTCCTTCAGCGGCACGGTGTAGGAATACACCTGCAGCCCGTCATGTGGCTCGCCGAGAGCCACCGCCTCGGGCGGCACTGGTGTCCCCACCGGCCGGGCGATCAGTATCTTCTGCCGGAAGCTCTCATCCGCCATGGGCACCGTGCCGCCGCTGTAGCCGCTGGGCCACTTGTCCTCATCATAGAGGAAGACCTTGAGGCCCCGCTGCTTGCACTGGTCAATGGCCGCCGCACAGGCTGCAAACCACTCTTCGCCCAGATAGGGCGTGGTCAGCCCCACCCGCGAATGCAGGAAACCGCCGCCCCAGCCCGCCGCCGCGATCTCATCCACCTGCCGCCGCACCTCGGCCGGCTCCATGCGCTCGTTCCAGCTCCAGAAGGGGACAGGCCGGAACTCGGCGGGAGGGCACGCGAAATACTCAAGCCAGGACTGCTCGGACATCAATACCAACTCCTTGAGCGGAGGCAGGTAGTTCGGCGCGTGGAGCGACCGAACCTCCCGCGCCTGCGCCCGCCTTCAGCGATCGCAGGCTCTTTCGGTTTCTGGCCTCCAGTTGCTGACGAAAACGTGCAGGAGTAGAAGATCCGCCGGCGAATGATGACAACAGTTCGCCAGTCCAATGGAGGTGTACCATGCGCCGCGGCTTCACCCTAATTGAGTTGCTCGTCGTCATAGCGATCATCGCAATTCTCGCTGCCATCCTGTTCCCCGTTTTCGCCAAGGCCCGCGAGAAGGCCCGCCAGACAAGCTGCCTCTCGAACATCAAGCAGCTTTCAGTCGGCTGCATGATGTACGCGCAGGACTATGACGAGATGCTGATGCGCTCACGAAACTTCCTGGCCAGGACGCTGTGGGCTAACGATGTTCTGCCCTATGTGAAGAACCAGCAGATCTTCCGTTGCCCCTCCGGCGGCGATGCGACCTTCCCGACCGCCGGTCTCAACGACGCGGCCAGGACCGAGATGAATTACGGCTTCACCTGGGACAACTCCAGCACTGATCTGGCACTCGGGAAGATAGATAACCCGGCCGAGACAGCCTTCCTGGCGGACAGCCGCGGCTACATGTTCTATCCCGATACCTACGGCGGCGTACTGAGAGCCGCTTCGGGCGTGGGCTATCACATACAACCCCGCCATAATGACGGCGCCAATGTCGGCTTTGTTGACGGGCACGCCAAGTGGTATTCGCAGTCCGTGATCAACGCCGCGAACAAGACGGCGGGGATTGACTGGGACCTCACCGAGGATGGGGTGCTGTATATCGGTTCATAGCCGTCACGGGCAATGCTGCCTCGAGCCTGCGGCTGCACCAGCGGTCGCAGGCTTTTTTGCTTCCGCTCTAGCCGTACCGGCCAGGCCCGCTCTGGGAGCCCAATCGAGAAATGAGGGAGATTTGACAAACGCGAAGATGATGTTACTATTGTACGAGTTTTGCATGGAGGTAGATCATGCTACGTCGTCGCGGCTTCACACTAATTGAGCTTCTTGTCGTAATCGCGATCATCGCAATCCTGGCGGCTATCCTGTTCCCGGTCTTCGCCAAAGCCCGGGAGAAGGCCCGGCAGAGCAGTTGTCTGAGCAATGTCCGGCAGTTGACCACCGCCGCTCTGATGTATGTCCAGGACTACGATGAATGCTTCTTTCACCGCTACTTCCCGGCGGTATCAACGGCGCCAGTCAAGTACTGGTGGGCGGACACCACCGGCAATAGCCTGCTCGGCCCATATATCAAGAATGTTCAGCTCTTCCGCTGTCCCAGCGCGAACAGTCTGGCCTATGGCTACGGTTACAACGGCTGTCTGACCTATACCGTGTCCCTCGGCACCATCAAGAGTCCCGCTGAGATCATGATGTTCGTGGACGACACCTGGAATGGGCGCATGGCCTACCCACCGCTGCAAAGCGGCGCGTCCAACCTCGCCAACTGGGGTGCCAACTTCGCCAGTCCGGCGGTAGCCCCGTTCGTGTGGGGGCAGAACACGCCCTACGGCCGGCACAATGATGGTGTGAACGTTGGCTTCGTTGACGGGCACTCAAAATGGATGCGGCCGGAAATCCTGTGGGCCAACTGCTCGATGAAATACTACCAGGATTGGTAGTCGCCGAGTCCGGCGGCGCCGAGCCCGGCTGTATTCTTTACAGCCGCCGCCCTTGCTGCTATAATTCCGCTGTCAGGAACAAACCAATGAGCAGCCGCCCCTCGGACAACCTGTTCGGCACTACGATTGACGCATAGAGCGGCAGCCCTCCTGGGCGTCTAATATCTGGTAACACCAGCCGCGTCGGAAGCTCACGACGCGGCTGTTTTGTTATGTTTTGACCTTCCACCAACCTGTACGAGCGATCACCGATCGCGACTCTGGAGTTGATCCATGTGAGCGAAATCACCATCACCCTTCCCGACGGCAGCCAGCGCCTCGTCGCGTCCGGCACAACGGCCCTGCAGGTCGCCGAATCCATCGGCGCCCGTCTCGCCAAGGCCGCCGTCGCTGCCAAGTTCAACGAGGAGGTCATTGACCTCACCCGGCCGCTGGAGACGGACGGCACACTTGCCATCCTCACCTTCGACAGTGAAGAGGGCAAGGACGTCTACTGGCACTCCGCCGCGCACATCATGGCTGACGCCGTGCTGCGGATCTTCCCGCACGCCAAGCCGACCATCGGCCCGGCCATCGAGGAAGGTTTCTACTACGACTTCCACATGGATCGCCCCTTCAACGAAGACGACCTCGAGAAAATCGAGGCCGAGATGAAGAAGATCGTGGACGCCGACCTGCCCTTCTCGTGCCATGTCGTCACCGCCGCCGAGGCCCGGGAGAAGTGGGAGCAGCAGGGCAACGAGTACAAGGTTGAGCTAATCGCTGACATCATCGCCGCCGACAAGGGCGTGGACGCCCCGCGTGGCGAAGAGCAGATTGCGGAGTTCGAGGAAGAGCACGCGGCGGACTACGAGCACGTGCAGGCCAGCATCTACGAGCACGGCGACTTCGTGGACCTCTGCCGCGGGCCCCATGTCCCCTCCACAGGCCGCATCAAGGCCTTCAAGCTCATCACCTCCTCCGGCGCGTACTGGCGCGGCAGTGAGATGAACCCGATGCTCCAGCGCATCTACGGGATCGCCTTCCCGAAGAAGGAACTGCTGGCCGAGTACCTCGAGAAGCTCGAACAGGCGCGCCAGCGCGACCACCGCAAGCTCGGCCGCGAGCTTGACCTGTTCTCCTTCCACGAGGAAGCCGGCGCGGGCCTGGTGTACTACCACCCCAACGGCGCGATGTTGCGCCATCTGGTCACCGACTTCACCACCAAAGAGCACATGAAGCGCGGCTACCAGATGCTGCGGACCCCGCACCTCATCAAGTCCGACATCTGGGAGATCTCGGGCCACGCCCAGCAGGGCTACCCGATGTACTACACCGAGATCGAGGGCCAGTCCTACGGCATCAAGCCCATGAACTGCCCGGGTCACATCCTTATCTACAAGACCCACAAGCACTCGTACCGCGAGCTGCCCCTGCGCTACTTCGAACTGGGCACCGTCTACCGCCACGAGCGCAGCGGCGTCCTGCACGGGCTCCTGCGCGTCCGGGGCTTCACGCAGGACGATGCGCACATCTTCTGCACCCCCGAGCAACTCAACGCTGAGATCATCGGCGTCATTGACTTCGCCAAGTACATGCTCAACACGTTCGGGTTTGAGCACTTTGAGGTCTTCCTGTCCACCCGCCCGGAGAAGTCCGTGGGCAGCGACGAGCTGTGGGAGATGGCGACCAACGCGCTGATCAAGGCGCTCAATGACAAGGGTCTGCCCTTTGAGATAGACGAGGGCGGCGGCGCCTACTACGGCCCCAAGATCGACGTCAAGGTTCGCGACGCCATCGGCCGTATGTGGCAGTGCGCCACCATCCAGTGCGACTTCAACAACCCCGAGCGCTTCGACATGACCTATGTCGGCGAGGACGGCCAGGAGCACCGCCCGGTCATGATCCACCGCGTGGTCCTGGCGGGCATCGAGCGCTTCCTGGGCATCATGATCGAGAACTACGGCGGGGCCTTCCCGGTGTGGCTCTCCCCGGTGCAGGTCAAGGTGCTGCCGATCACCGACAAGCAACTCGACTACGCCACGACAGTCACGCGCAAGCTCAAGGATGCGGGCTACCGCGCCGAACTCGACGAGACCAGCTCCACCCTCGGCGCCAAAATCCGCGACGCGGAGCTTCAAAAGCTCCCCTACATGCTGATCGTGGGCGCCAAGGAAGAGGAAGCGGGCACAGTGGCAGTACGCCACCGCGAAGAGGGCGACCTGGGCCCGCAGCCGCTGGAAGCGTTCATGGAGAGGCTGGAGAAGGAGAACGTGCCGGGGGCGTAGTATTTGTATCAGGAGGGGACAATAATGGGTACGGACTATGCCTACATATTCACAGATACGTGCTATGCGGTTCATGGAACACGTTGGAGTTGGATTGAGACCCAGCTGCGCGGGTTGCGAAACATGCTCAATGGGATCGGAAGTGCCGATTGCGATAGCCGTTCCGGCAACTGTACTTTTCCGATAGCTGTCTTTGCGCTAGTCGACTTCTTGTCCGACCTCTACGCGGGTGATTGTGAGTACCTATACTGCGGAGACAAGAAATGCCATTGCTCGAAGATCCATGGGGCGCAGTCTCGGGCCCAATCGGGAATGGCCGCAGCGTTCATGCGTGAGTTCTTCGAGGGGATTGCGGCGGACATACCAAACATCCTGTGGGACGGATTCAGAAATGGCCTCACGCATATGCTCATGCCGAAGACGCAGGCGATGGGGGGACATCAGTGCTTCTTCAGAGTCATGTCGCAGTCACCCGAACCTGCCGAAGTAGTGCATAGCGGTACTAATTACGCCATTGAGCTTAACGTGTGGGATCTCCTGGATCAGCTGGAAGGGGCAGTGTCTAGGTACAAGGAGCGGCTTGAGGCGGATGAGAAACTTCAAGCGAAGTTCCGAACAGTGTGGGAGGCTGGCGAGAGTCTCAGAGTTCCAGCTACCAAGTACTCAGATTCCGAGATGCGGGCCCTCGGCGCAGTGCCCGATGGTTCACGTACAAACCTATTCGACCGACAGTGAGACTTTGAAGTCTGTCAACGCCGCGTGCTGTGCATACTGAACGCATCTGGAGGGGAGCGCTCATGTCGGCCAAGAATGTCGGAGCAGGCGCTGCAGTGGGGTGCCTTGGCTGCCCCTGTTGCTGGCCGGTAGTTATTGCTCTAGTCGGTTTGGCTGGCGGGGGCCTATACATGCTTCTGTTTCCGCGAGTGCATAGGATCAGTGAGATGGCTCGAGAGTTCGTCGAGCGTGATCCGAGCCGTAGCGCTACAGTTGACTCCGTCGAACGCACTGGGCCCTCTGAGTGGCAGGTGAATGGCCGTTACTACCCAAATGGCGGCAACGCATGGAACACGCCTGACAAGGCGTTTACCGTCAACGTGTACAGGATCGACGTCAAACAGACCTACTACGTACGCTACGATGCAGGAGTACAACGCGAGAGAGGCCCGGCGTGGCTCGTCTGCTATCCTTGGCACAAAGGTCCGGTCGATCCTGATCAGGTTCGCCGATAGCTGAGCGCGCCATCAAAAAGGTTGATCGGGCTCGAAGGAAGAGGAGCGGGCGCAGTAGCCGTCGGCCACCGCGAAGAGGGCGACCTCGGCCCGCAATCGCTGGAGGCGTTCATGGAGAGGCTGGAGAAAGAGAATGTGCCAGGGGCGTAACTGGCTCTCTCTGGAGGAAGACACCAAGCCGGCGCACTCAACCCGAGTCGCGCCGGCTTTGTTTTGACTGGCGCTCAAGCAAGGTCCCGGACCGTCCGATGTCGAACTGGTATACGTTGCTTCACAATCCCTAATCAAGGATGGTGCCGCACATGTCCAGGATATTCACCGTCGCCCTGCTGCTGCTCGTGCTCGTCGCTTCGCTCGCCCTGCTCACCGGCTGCCCCAAGCCACAGGAGAAGGCCGTCAGCCAGCCTACCCCCGAGCCCACACCGCCCACTGCCGAACCCGCCGCTGTCCCCGCTACTGGCTTTGCCTGGACCGAGACCCCCAAGCTCGATAAGATCCCCGATGCTGCCGTCACTGGCATGATCAATGGCAAGCCCTTCAGCGCCAAGACCGTGCGGCTCGAGAAGCGCGACGGCCAGGTTGTCCTGCAGATCATCGATCAGAAACCCGACAAGCCCACTGGCATGGTCACTGGCGAAACCGGCGCCTCGCTGTACCTGGCGCTACCCGAGGGCAAGCCCGCGGAGTATGTTGCCGGTATCAAGGACGCAAAGAAGGACCCCGCCGACGCTATCTACTACTACCCACAGGGTGGCGATAAGGGCCCGATGACCATGAACTCCGATTGGGGCGCGGCGCTCAAGATTGACGAGTGGAAGCTCGCCAAGGACCCGAGCGATCCTGCGGCACTCGGCACGGTCAAGGGCAAAGTGGCCATCGTCTTTGCGGACGACCCCAAGAGCTTCGTCTCAGGAACGTTCGAGGGCGTCTACTACAAGTAGCGTCCCGTCACGGATGAAGATCGAGAGCGCGCCGGGGCCTTGGCGCGCTCTTTTTGCCACCGCATGACCGCTATGGAAGCGCCCGAAATGGGGACGGAGCCCTCGCGCCAACGGAGGCTGGATGGATTCCACCGCAGAAACACCGGCGTGAAGGCTCCGTCCCCATTTTGACTAACCAGTCTGCGCATAGCCACAGACCACCAATAGCGCGAAAAGGGCTCCATGGAAACCTCCGCGAAGCGTATGGAATCCAGCCCTAATCAGGGGGGGCTGAAGGACTACTTTCAGTTGTGATTGAATAGTCATGCCGGAGAGGTGGGCGGAGTTGGCGGACGAACTGCGGGGCCCGGACTCGGTGCCGGGCAGTCCTTTGATGTCAGATTCGGCGGAGGCATTGCCATGAAGAAGATGTACGTGGTCACAGACCTGGAGGGCGTGGCGGGGGTCTACCAGTGGGAAAATCGGGATGATGTCTCGATGGAGAATCACGAGCGGCGGTGCCGGCAGCGGCGCTGGTCGGCTGAGGAAGTCAACGCCATGGTGGAGGGTTTCGAGAAGGGTGGTATTGATGAAGTCTGGATCAATGATGGGCACGGGGCCGGGTATACGCTCGATATCGAGCTGGTGAAGCCGGGGGTGCGGATCGAGCATGGCGGGAGCCGTCCCATGTACTGCACCGGCCTGGACAGCAGCTTTGCGGGGCTCGGGAGCATTGGAACCCATGCCATGGGCGGAACGCCGAACGCCAACCTGGCGCACACCATGGGCAAAGAGATCAAGTCCTACTCGCTCAACGGCGTTGTGGTGGGCGAGACGGGTTACCAGGCCTTCCTGGCCGGGTACTATGACATCCCGTACGTCTTCTGCGCCGGAGATGCGGCGGCATGCCGGGAGATGGAGGAGCTTTGCCCCGGTTGCGTGACCGTGGCCGTGAAGGTGGGCCTGTCGATAACCTCGGC
The DNA here is from genome assembly GCA_039683575.1 of Armatimonadia bacterium. GTDB lineage: Bacteria > Armatimonadota > Zipacnadia > Zipacnadales > UBA11051 > JAJFUB01. The sequence goes on from JBDKRC010000026.1 coordinate 23,346, forward strand.
GCTGACGGTGACGCCCCTGAAGGCGCGTGAAATGATCCGCGAGGGGGCCCAGGAGGCCGTGAGCCGGGTCGGGCAGGTCAAGCCGCTGAAGATCGAGGGGCCGGTACTGTTCAGGGATGAGTGGCACAAGCCGATCTTCGACCCGCAGAACCCGCCGAAGCACAGCCGGGTCATTGACAGCCACACGCGGGAGATCGAGGCCGAGAACATGGCGGACTTCATGAATAGGATGTACGGCTTCGACCCGGAGTATCGGCCGCTGTGGTGGGATGATCCGCGGGTGTTGGGGTAGGAACGGCGAAAACAGAAAACGGAAAACGGAAAACAGGCGGAGGGGAACTGGGAACGGGGAATGTGTTTGAGCCGATGAGGTTGGTCAAAATGGGGACGGAGCCTTCGCGCCGATGGAGGCTCTGTCAGCGCCGCGAAACTGGACGTCGGCGCGAAGGCTCCGTCCCCATTTTGGGCGATTTTGGTCAGGAAGCTCGGGACGGCGGGAGGGGAGAAGGAAAGATGGGAGTGAGATATCTATGAAATTCTATCTGATGACTGACTATGAAGGCGTGGCGGGGGTCTATACCTGGGAGAAGCGGGATGATGAGTCGCTGGAGAATTTCGAGCGGCGGATGCGGGGGAGGAGGCTTTTGGCGCGGGAGGTTGATGCCTGTGTGGATGGGCTGTATAAGGGCGGCGCGGGTGAAGTGATTGTGAATGATGGGCATGGGGCGGGGTATACGATTGATTTGGACCTGCTCGATGACCGGCCCTTGATCGTGCATGGGACGGGGCGGCCGTTCTGGCTGCCATATCTGGATGCAAGCTGCACGGCGACGGGGCTGCTCGGCGGGCATGCCAAGGCGCATACGCCGAATGCCAATCTGGCGCATACCATGAGTCATGGCATTGCGTATGAGATAAACGGGATCTCGATGGGTGAGGCAGGATTGCAGGCGGCAATCGCGGGACATTTTGGCGTTCCGTTTGTCTTAGTATGTGGAGATGCGCATCTGTGCAAGGAGATGGAGGCGCTGATCCCGGGGGTGGTGACGGCGGCGGTAAAGTGCGGGACGGGTCTGACAGGGGCAGTGACGCTGGCGCCGCAGGAAGCACATGAGCTGATCCGGGAACGGGCGGCGGAGGCGATGCAACGAATCGGTGAGGTTGCGCCGCTTAAGCTCGAGGGGCCAGTGCATTTCAAAGAGACGCTGGACGAGCCGGGATTTGATGAGTGGAACCCGCCGCCCCACAGCCGAGTCCTAGACTCTCGTACTCGTGAGATTGAGGCCACAGACATCATCGACCTCATGAACAAGCTTTACGGATATGATCCGCAGTGGCAAGCGCCGTCGTATGACGCATTGCGGCGCGGTAGTTAGTGATAGCGCCGGAGGCGGCGCTGTCTGGCGTCCTGGGAGGACCTCCATGATCGCAGTAGTACCTTGCAGCAAGAGTCGGGTAGGAGTTCATGTTGGCATCATCCTGACGCTGCTGGCCATGGCCAGCAGCGTTTTTGCTGCCCCGCAGTTCCCCTTTAATGGTAGCTTTGAGTTGGTTGCCGGTGGCACTCCGGTAGGCTGGGTGGCTAACGGCGCGTGGTTCCTGCGGCCCGATAGCGCAGCTACGGGACGCAACGGCGTGACTTTGCGCTCGGACATGACCCGCAAAGGCATGGAGCTTTTGACGAGCGGCTATGTGATGGCCAAGCCGGGGGACAACGTCACGCTGAGCATGGCGTACAGCAGCGAGACCGGCGGCCCGAGCGTTGTGATCGTGTATTGCGATGCGCTGGGACGGCCCATGGCCGAGCATGTGCTGGGGGCATTGCCCGCGAGCCCCACGCGTACGAAGTATGAGCAGGAGATAGCGCTGGGCGAGGTAGAGATCGAGGTGCCAGCGCCAGTGGCGCCGGCCGAAGAGAAGCCAGCCGTGGAGACGCCTGCTGCACCGGCGACACCTGCTGACGATAAGCCGGCACCGGCTAACACGCCCGCGGCGGAGACACCTGCTGCTCCGGCGACAGAGACGCCCGCCGCCCCGGCAGCACCCGCTGCTGACCAGCCGGCACCTGCTGCGCCCGCGGCAGAGACACCTGCTGCCCCGGCAGCTACGCCGCCCGCGGCCGATCAGCCGGCTGCCCCGGCCGAGCCACAGGCTCCCGCCGTGCCGGCGGAACCCGTGATGGAGAAGGTGCCGCTGGACTATACTTCGATCCGGCTGATGCTGCGGGTCGAGTGCGACGGGGTTGGGGCGCGGTTTGATGATGTTACGATCAAGCACAGCGGTGTGACGACGCCGTCGCCGATGACGCCCAAGATCGTGGCCGAGGCACGGCCGAACCTGCTGGCGAACCCCACGCTGAAGGTGACGCCTGAGGGGACGCTCATCGGGTGGAGCCCGGTGGAGCTTGGGGCATACAATGCCGAGGCCGCCACGGCTTGCGTGGCCGAGGGGGCTACTGCAGCGGCCTTGACGCTTAGCGGCACGGAGCGCCCGGCCGGGTGGCTGTCCGATCCGGTGCTGCTGGATGGCGCGCTACCCTACCGCATGAAGGTGGACCTGAATGCCGACGGGCTGGTGGCGGGGCAGGCGCTGGTGGTGCTGCGGCTGATGGACCCGCAGGACCCGTCGGCGGTGTGGATGCAGCAGGAGAAGCTGGTCGAGGCGGGGCAGTCCGGGCCGGTGACGATGACGCTGCCGCGGGTATTCAACGACCGGGCGCCGCTGAAGGCGCAGATCGGGGTCGCGCTGCTTGAGAAGGCGGAGGGGACGGCGGAAGTGAAGTCGGCAGCGCTGCAGCCCGAGCCGGTGAGTGTGTCGGTGCGCGGTGTGGCGATTGCGGGTGGGTTCAAGCGGCCGAAGGATGTGCAGCTCTTCATCACGGCGGTCAACAACACATACGCGACGCTGAAGCCCAAGGCGACGATGAAGGTCTTCGACAGCGCGGGGAATATGGTCTGCCAGGAGACCCGCGCGATCGTCGGTGGGGCTCGCAGCGCGGCTTATTTCCCGTACCGCCCCAAGCTGGTGTGCCCGGGGGCGTATACGCTGAAGGTGTGGGTGCAGAACGGTGGCAAAGAGATGGGGACGGCGGAGTACGGGTTTACGGTCGGGGAAGGCTAAGAGGCAGAACGGGAGAACAATCGTCGGGCATCCCGACGCCGAGTGGCCAAGAAAAGCAGCCGGCTGCTCAGATACCATACCTGGCACGCTGGCTGCCCTCGGCCAGTTGTGGCATAGACGCGATCAGCGGTAGGGCACAAGTCGCAGTCATTCGCCAACTGTGATGGAGACTTGCTGCCAAAGAGGATACTACTGATATTCAACCCGTATTCCGCTGTTGATCACGATCTCCATTCCGGTAATATTCAGATCGTCCAAATCTATATACTGGTTGGTAAACTCGCCATTGGTTTCTACTAAGCCCTCGTCAAGAACGAAGGCTTTCGTTTCTCCGGCATCATGAATCTCTGCGGCATCCACAAAGACTCTCCCAGAGATGCCGGAGGCTTTCAGGTAATATGCAACGCCATTCCAGGGCCGATCACCGGAGTTGCTGATGCGTATGGTTCGACCCTCCCGACCGTACTTGGCCTCGAAAGGCTTGACGGTGGGCGTTGCCACAGGGTCCCCGACCAACTCCAGTGTGATGGGTGCTCCGGCTGAGTACGCGGCCATAGGCGAATCATACCCCGGTGTTAGGATCCCAGAATGGGGGTCGGTTGCGCCTCCGGCGGTCGGTGTATGCATGGGCTCCTGCGGGCGAGCAACCGCAGTGCTGGATTGCTGTGCGAGACGAGCCACTGGCGCAGACTTCGCCTCTGCAGGTTTCTCAGTTCTTTGGAGATGAGGCAGCAGCGCCGCGGAGGCAATCACGAGTACAAGTAGAATGGCCAGCGGAAGGCTACTGAATGGTCGCTTGTCATCGTGTTGCGTAGTAAACGCCCCAACCAACACCCCAATGAGCCAAAATGGGGACTGGAGCAGCCAGAATGGGAGAAATACCAGGAACAATATTCCCGCTGCCGCTGCATGAGCACTCCTGGCAACGGTCTCGGCCTCATGCATTCTCGCTATCGCATCAAACACCGAAGCCAAGAGCATTGTGCTGATCTGAGCGGGTATGCCCGCGACTACGTACAAGGTTGCCAGAATGATGCAGATCAGGACACTGACAAGGAGCATCACGCACGGAGCAAGCCACGGAGCTTCCCACTCAATGTCTCGCAGTCCCTGAAGGTACAGATATAGCGGCCGTTGATATGGGTTATCAGGTAGCACCTCCGACCCCGAATTCTGCGGTTCTGGCTCAGCCACTTGTGGCCCCGTCGCCGAAGAATAGCTGCGTCCCTTGCTTAATGCCATCGTTATCTGCTCCCATGATGCCATTCTGGCCCCTCCACTAGCGTCGGCGCACCCGCACGGGTTACTGGAGGTTACGGAAGGCACGGTTAGCCTGCTATCGTTATTCTCTGGGGCCACAAAGTCGCCGGCCAGTTTGTCTTCTGTCCTTCTGTTTTCGCCGTTTCTACTTGTAGAAGCCGCTGGCTTTTTTGCAGGCCTGGGTTACGCGGACTACTTCGAAGGCCTCTTCGGGCTTTACTACCATCGGCTTGTTCTGGCGGAGGACGGCGTAGACGTTGTCGTAGAAGTCGCCGATGCTCTTGCCGACGGTCGGGACCTCTTCTTCCATCCACTTGAGCTTCTCATCAACCACGTAGCTGCGGTCGGGGGTGGGCTTTTCCATGACCTTGTACTGGCCGGCCCTCTTGGGGTCGAACCAGGCGATCTTGCTGGTCTTGCCGTCGGAGACGAGGGTCCCGTTGCTGCCGAGAATGGTCCACTTGGGCTCGGGGAACTTGCAGACGCTGGAGACTTCCATGTCGTACACGCGGCCGTTGTCGGCGCGGAGGAGGACCTTGACGTGGTCCTCGACGTCGCCATAGGACGCGATCTGCTTGAGGTCGCAGAAGACGTCCTTGACCGGGGAGCCGAGGAGCTGCAGGCCGATGTCGAGGAAGTGGGGGCAGGTGTTGTTGAGGACGCCGCCGTCGTGCTTGCGCAGGGTCTGCCAGTCATAGCGCCGGCCGAAGCCGAAGGCGCGCATGCGGATCTCAAAGACGTCGCCGATGCGCTTACTCTTGATGATCTCGAGCAGGTGGCGGGTCTCGGGGAAGAAGCGGTAGTTGTGGTGGATCATCAGCTTCTGGCCGGTCTTCTCGGCGGTGGCGAGCATCTTCTTCGCGTCGGCGACGCTGTCGGCGATGGGCTTTTCGCAGATCGCGGTGCGTCCGCTCTTGAGGGTATCGATGCTGAGTTGGGCGTGGGTGTCGCTGAAGGTCGCGACGACGACGGCTTCACAGTCGCCGCCCTTGAGCAGGGCCTGGGCGTCCGCGAAGGTCTCGCAGCCGAATTCCTTCTCAGCTTCCTTGCGACGGGCGGCGATGAAGTCGGTCACAGCGGTGATCTTGAAGCGGTCATCGCCGCGCAGCCGCCGGATGTGGATGTCCCAGCCGGAGCGGCCGAGGCCGATGACGCCGATCTTGATGGGGGTCTTCATGGTTGGCTCCTGTGCCAGAGAATGCGGGGGAGGTTCGTCGCAGGTGAAGAGATACCTGCGCGCGAAGAAGTTTTGCACTAAAGTGTGCGCGTGGTAGGCATGCTCCGCATGCCGGACTCAGCGATGGTTGTTCCGGGATGCGGAGCATGCCTACCACGCGGGTTCTGAAGGCTGCGAATGGAGGGCGCCATGAATGAGCAGTGGTCTGAGCAGGAGAAGGCGCGGCTGCGCGAGGATGCTCTGCGGCTGATCATCCCGCACTTTGCGAGTAATGCTGAACTGGCGAAGGGGCCTAAGGTGTTTGTGCGCGGGGAGGGGTGCT